>CAZMJH010000009.1:0-14333 GCA_964566595.1 uncultured Candidatus Poseidoniales archaeon | reverse complement strand
CAGAGCAATGGTATAATGAAGAGCCAAATGATTTGAGTAATATAGCAGAATGTCATGCTTTCGAAGGTACTATCGTTCATGATACTATGATTGATTTTGAATTATGGGGTCAAATTGAAGTACCTGATTCTCAACTTGAAGTGCATATTCTTACACCGGCCTATGATGATGATGGTAATGAAATTGAACAAACTATACTAGCGAATTTTACCGTAGCAAATCAACCATGGGACACTGAGGACGTTCCAGTTATTGGAACTTGGACTAATGATGATGGTGCAGAATGGACAATATATTGGCGTTGTGATGATTCTGAAAATCATCCTTCAATAGTTCAAGAAGAATGTATGATACAAATGACAACTAGTGATATGGTAGAAATGACAGATGCGGATGGTGAAACATATATGAGCGGTCCTAGTACAAACTTTGATGCTGGATTATATGACCTCTGGGCAGAAGATTATACAGGAAATGCAATGCCTAGTTTCACATTAGGATTAACGATTATTGCACTACTAGGTTCTTGTTTATTAGTTCAACATCGTAAAACTGAATAAGCGAAAATGAGATGTCTAAGGGCTACAAGCCCAATACATGTCAGACGTACCTGTACGTTATCGTGATTCGCGTTTGATTGATGATGATGGTGTATTACACAAAGGAGATTTTTTACTACACAAAGATGGAAGTTGGTCAAAATCTAAAGGAGATGAAGATGTTAAATTCAATCTTGATGGTTCAGAGAGATTAATTACGCGTAGTTTACAAAATTGGCATACACATCTTGCTATGATACTAAATCGAGGAACTGGTGAAGACCTTCCATTACAACGATGGTTAAATGAAATTATTTTCCCTACTGAAAAGAAACTAACAGCAGAATTAGTAGAATTAGGAACTAAAGCCGCTTGTGCTGAATTAATTGCAACAGGTACTACCTTTGCCAACGATATGTATTATTTTCCAAAACAAATGGCAAATGGTATGATTGAAGCCGGTATTAGGGGTATTGCAAGTGGAAGTGTTACAGATTTCCCTACAACCTCATATCCTAATGGAGCAGAACAAGCAATAAACGATTTAGATAATTTACTCAAAGAAGGTACTGGAGATGCGAAAGTAGAGTATGGTGTCGCTCCACATGCAATCTATACTTGTGAAAAAGAAACTTTAGTAAAAGCAAGTGAAATTGCTCGTAAAAATAATTCTTTTTTAAATACACATATTTCTGAAACAAGAACTGAAGTTGCAAATTGTCATAAAGAACATGGATGCTATCCTGTTGAATATCTTGATTCGATTGGTTTTTTAGAATCAAACAATACTGTTCTTGCTCATTGTGGATGGTTAAAGAAAAATGAGATGAGAATTTTGGCAAAACATCAAGCAAAAGCAGTTCATTGCCCAACAAGCAATATGAAATTAGGAATTGGAGGTACTATGTCATATCCTGCAATGAAAGATGCGGGAGTAGATGTAAGATTAGGAACTGATGGGGCGGGAAGTAATAATTCACTAGATTTACGCCAAGAAGCAAAATTAGCTAGTATGGTGCAACGTCACGATCATTGGGACTCTATGCTTCTAAATCCTCAAGAAATATGGAAACTAGTAACAAATGGTTCTAAAGATTGGGTAACTTGGAATATAGATGATATGCGTATGAGACCTCATGGATTAAATGAAAGAAGATTATTATCAAATATAGTATATTCTAATTCTGATTGTTTAGATGTGTGGGTAGATGGAGTTGAATTAAGGCATGGAGGAATAACTATGTCATTAAATGAAAAGAAAATTTCGGAAGATTTGGAAATTTCGGTCAAAGATTATTACGAGGATATTTAACTAAGAAAGCCAAAAAGATACTGCTAATATTGCATATGTTCCTAATAATAAAGCACCCTCTAACCAGTTTGATTTACCATCTGAACAAATACTATTTGTAATTAGTACAGCCAAAAATGTGGCTATTGTTTCAAATAATCCAAATTGTAATGACATGTTGACATTTAGAAACCAACCAATTATCACAGCGAGTGGCGCAATAAACACTGCAACTTGAGTGGATGAGCCAATTGCAATTCCTATTGATAAATCCATTTTATTTTTACCAGCAACTGTAACAGCAGTAAAGTGTTCTGCTGCATTTCCAAATAATGGAATTAAAATTACACCAATAAATACGGGGGGCCATCCTAATGATTCTGCACTATGTTCAATACTACCAACCAAGAATTCAGCCATAAAAGCAACTAACACAGTAGAGATAACTAGCAAAGTTATTGCTTGTTTCATACTCAATAAAGCCACTTCATCCTCGTGATGAGCCGAATTAATAAACAAATGTGAATGCGTTTTTAATTGAAATAATAAAAATAACCCATATAATACTAATAAAATCAAAGCGGCTATTCTTGATAATTGAACTATAGTTTCGACAGATTGGTTTTCAATTTGTCCAAATGTAGCGGGAATAATTAAAGCTAACATTGCCAACATCAACAAAGATCCATTTGTACTTACAGCATCTGAACTAAATGTTTGTTCTTTATGTTTTATTCCCCCCCATAAAAATGCTAAACCTAACACGAGTAATAAATTTCCAAGAATACTACCAATTAAACTGGCTTGAACTACTATTATGAAGTCAGATGATGAATCTCCTCCTTTACTTGCTGCAAATAATAAAAATACAACTATAATTAATTCAGCGGCATTACCAAAACTAGCATTAAGGAAAGCACCTAAACCTTGACCTACCCTTAATGAAATTTCTTCGGTTGCCCTTCCCATTAACCATGCCAATGGCATTATTGCAAACAATGAAGAAAAAAATACGGCAGTAAGATTGTGGCTTACAAATTCAAAATAAATTGCTATGGGAATTGCAAATAATAGCAATACTAACTTAGATTCTCTGGGATCTACAAACTGTTTCCAACCATCCGGTGAAATTACTACTTCGTTTAATGACATCTAGGCTCCTCAATCCTTGCGATTGATACGGCGCCTTTTGCCTTTGCTCTTGCTTTCACCAAAATCATCATCATCATCGTCATCATCGTCATCATCGACAGTTTTACTTTTACGAATTCTACGTTTTCGCGTTGGTGCTTTTTCTTTCTTCTCCCTACGTTTGGGTTTTGGTGCTGCTTCACCAAATAAATCATCATCATCGTCATCATCTAATTGTTTAGCCTGATCAAGGTCTCGTTCTGGTGCTGCATCCATAGGGTCTACTTTTATTCCAGCTATATCATCCATATCTGGTTCTGCTGAAGTTCCAATGAATTCTTTCATCCAATCTTCACCTTCTTCTTCTTCATCACTACTTGGAGATCTACCTGCTGTCATCAAAGTTAAGATTACCATCACGAATGCAAATATATTGAAAGCCGCTAATACATAAGTAAACATATAAGGTGGAGAAAAAGCCTCTAATTCAATTGGTGCTGGCTCTTCTTCGGGTTCCAATGAGTCTGCAAATACACATTGTAATTCTCCTGTTTCTACTTGTTCACACCTATCCACAAAAAATTCTATTTCTGCGGGATCATAATTACCTGCTAAATCAACGGCCCTCACTTCTAATCTATGCTTTCCTACTTCAAAATTCTTAGCAGCATAAGTTACGAAAAATGATACACCATTATCTTCCGAATTTTGATCCATTAATACGTCTAAATTTTGCCAGGCTTCTTCAACTTCTCCTTGCATACCGATATTCCTAATAAATCTAATTTGGATTGCACCAATACCTACATCGTCGGATGCTCCTCCACTAATCATTAAATTATCTCCATAACGATAACTTGAGCCTGCACTTGCGGAACTTGGAGAATATAATATCAAACTTGGATTTGTTCCATCAGCAGAATAATTAGTATCTTCTGTAACTGCTTGATTCCCAAATTCATCATATCCTATAACCCTAATAATGAGTTGCCCAGCAGGAATTTGTTCAGTCAATGAAAATTGATATGTGTATGAATTACTTCCTCCTCCAGTTGAAATCATCCACATACCCAATGTAACATTTTCTCCTTCTGAATCAATAATAGTTATTCTTGGAAGATTTGTTCCTGATGCTTCTTCAAGTGTTGCTTGAATTGTATATGTTCCTGCTTTCATTGAAGTGCCTTCTAAACCCAAAATACTTATCGAAAGCCCTGGTCCTAATGTATCTTCATCAACTAATTTCGCATTATAATTTTCTTCTAAATCATACTGTAAATTACCATCTGTATCCATAGCTGCAACAGCATACCATACATCTCTATCTAATCCACTTTCAATAGAAATCGATATTGTTTGTGCTGGTTCATCTTCACTAGCAAAATCTATTGGACCTTGAACTAATTCCCAAGCCTCTAATGAAAGTGATGATGATCCTTCATTAAAAATATCTGGATTAGTACAGCGATAAATATAGTACTGTTCTCCACTCTCTTCTATAATTTGTTGGAAATTTACTCTTACTGCTACATTCCCTACTCTCCAAACATCAATTGAGTTGACAGGTGTTTTTCGAGGTGGTTCAATGTCTTCAGCAACAGGCCCAACACAATTTTGAACAAATCTAAAATCTTCATAAGTTCCATCATCATCATCAAATTCTCTATTTTCAAAACTTAGAAACTCTTCAAGGTTATAACGAGCTTTTGTTGTTACACAATAATAAGAATCTTGAGTCCATTCGCTATTTACAATAACATCAGCAACTCCAATTCCAGCATCTATCGATGCAACTAATTCTGGAGGATTAGAAATAAAGGTATTCTTGGTTATTACTGTATCAGAACGCCAGACATGATATATTTCTCCTTCAACCCCAATTTGATCCGTCCAACTTACTTGTGTAATGGTATTTCCAATATAAGCAGCAGATATTGCAGTAGGTTCTGTAATCCAAGGATCAAATGTATTTTCAAACACTTCTACACAATTAGATTCTGCGATTGTTAAATTTGAACGACTATTAGAATCTTCAATTGTAACACAATAATAGTAGTAGCCCAAAGTTCCTCTGTTTATTTGATGTGGATAATATCCTACTCCTTCCATACTAGAACCAATCATGATTACTCCTGGCTCATAAACATCCACTATAGGTAACCTTGATCTCCAAATTGTGTAAATTTCACCTACTTCTCCGAATGAATCTGTCCAACTAATATTCGTAATCCCATTCCCGGTCATATTAGATGCTTCAAATACTGCATCAACTCCTTCAGGGATTATAGGGTTTGAAGTATCCTCAACAATTGGACTTAGTAGAGTATTACTATTACTTCCCCCATCAGGTAATTCAAACCTTAAATCTTCATAATCTGCTCCTTGGCCTAAATGATTTGGTAAATAATATGTCACGGAATAATATACAGAGCGCTGAATGTTTGCAGGTACAGGAAGTAGAATCTGAGTATTTGAACCTGTTAATTCTGCAACTAAATATGTAGAAGGACTAGTTGGAAGAATGTAACCATTACTACGATCTACTGACATTAAATGTCTCCAAACTCTAATTGTTAATGCATTTGCACCCTCTTCTGGCAATGTTCCAGGATTTAATTGGTTGTAATTAACCCAAGATAATGTTGTTGTTTCTGATTGTGAATTAAAAGTTGCTGTTAATAATGAAGGTGTTCTTACTGGTTCTGTAGTTTCATTTACGGGATTACATAATGTATTTTGGCCACAATATAAATTCGCGCTTCTAGTACCATCACTTTGCTCTGTTACAATCGCATAATAAAATTCACCTGAAACTTCTGGTAATATTTGATATTCTACAGAATGCCCTTCATGATAGGGATTTGTACCATTTTTACAATAAATAATTTGTTGACTATTACATGCATCTGTTGTCAATTCAGCAAGTGGTTGAAGTACTTGTATGTTAGTTTCTGTAATTCTTGATGTATGACGATATACAAGATATGTGGCTGTTTGTAAATTTACGAGAACCTGATTTTCAGTTTGACCATCTAAACCTGAAACATCAATATTATACCATGTTATCGTAGATTTTTCTGTTATTGAATTATAAGATATTGAAATCCCCATTGCTGGTAATTCTGTTTGATCTACATTGGTTTCATCTGGAATTTCTCCTCCCTCATCAATAGGTGGATCCTCAGAATCATTAGGGTCTGTTAAATTAGTAACTTCATCACCATCTAAATAACCATCATCATCTGAATCATTGTCTAATGGGTCTGTAAAATAAGTTGATAGTTCGGCACTATCATTTAATCCATCATGATCTGTATCCATCGCATTTGGATCAGTACCATATTGATTGACCTCTTCACCATCATTTAATCCATCTCCATCTGTATCAGACACAGCGGGATTAGTATGTGTCTCATTTACTTCGTCACCATCAGTTATTGAATCTCCATCTGAATCAGTAACTTTTGGATCGGTGCCATATTGATTGACTTCATCACCATCATTTAATCCATCTCCATCTGAATCAGGGTTATTTGGATTTGTTTGAATGGAAACTTCAGCACTATCATTTAATCCGTCTCCATCCGTATCTGGATTTGTTGCATTTAATAAATTATTTACTTCATCACCATCATTTAATCCATCTCCATCTGTATCCGCTAAATTTGGATCGGTTCCATTTTCTACCTCTGCTCCATCATTTAATCCATCATCATCTGAATCTGGATCATTAGGGTCAGTTCCATTTGCAACCTCATCGTCATTTGGAATACCATCATTATCATCATCAGGGCCATTCATTGGCTCAAAACCAGTACTAGCATAAGTTCCCTGTGCTAAAGTAGCAAGTAACATTAATACAACAATTAACAAAGCGCGGAGGCGTGATGTCCCATCCATATGATACCCTCTCAAAGATATGTGTTCTTGGTTTGGGTTAAGACTGTGACGCATAAAATCAACCAAAAAAGGTCGCTTTGCGCGAAATGCAAGTCTACTCATCCACAGACGAGGTAGACTTCGTATGTGTTAAGGGTTCTTGTGTGTCGAGCGTATGTAAATCTCTACTTGTGGCTATAAATCTTCTAAAAAATGTGTAAAACCCACCAATCAAACTAACAAATATAATCAAAACCAAAGGATTCCATTCAATACCCAACCATATTGGATCTGAAATCTCAAAAAATGCTTGCCCAGAAGCTAATAATACTCCAAAAATTGTTATTATCATTCTATCGGCTCTTCCAAAGCCCCCATAATTTCGATTTAAACCAACACTTTGGGCCTGTGTTCCCATGTAAGAGCCCATTAATGTTGCAAGTGCAGCAGCCCATCCCCATACTGGATTTACGATCCAATATGAATTATGAGCAATTGCTAATATAAGTGAAATATCAATGATTCTATCAATTGTATGATCTAAAAAATCACCATGGCGGGTTGTTTTTCCATAGGTTCTGGCTAAATTGCCATCTAATGCATCAAAAATTCCAGTTAAAATAATTAATCCAAAACCTGCAAACAATAACATTGCTCCAGATTTATCTTTTCCAGCAATTAAAAGAAGATAACACGCTAAAAAAGCAATTGGTAAAGTTGACCAAGTAATTAATGACGGAGGAACATTTTCCATTTTAGAAATTAATGGTTTAATCAAAATTTCCCATCGGCTCCGTAAACGCTCTAATGCCATCGCTATCACTCTCCGACTATCTACTATCAAAATGATGCTTGCGGAAAAAAATCACTAATAATGTAATTCTTCTATCCAATCAATATCCAACATTCGTGTTTTTCTATCTCCTATCATCCATTCATTAACTTCGTCCCAAATTTGCGGAATTGTTGAATTTGTAGTATCTATTTCTAATATGGGTATTTCTTCATCTAATTCATTTATTATTGCACTTAATAATTCAAATTCCACATTTTCTGATACTTTTTTGTCACTCCAATTTCTCTCTTTCAATCTGATTTCAAGTATATCTGGTCTGCACCTCATTAAAATTATACAATCTACCGGTAAATTATGAGATAAATGCCCATCTACAAATATGCTATTAAGTAGTGGGTTTTTCCATTTTTCAAATAATATTTTTTTTAATAAATCAATATCTATTTCAATAGAATCTACATTTAAATCCTCTTCAATTACAATATTATTCTTTTTTGCTAAATCAAGTACACTTACTGTATCATATTCAATATAATTACAAAAACTGGTTTTACCACTTCCTGGAACTCCGGTTACTGCAATTCGTAAAGGCTGCACAAACAGGCGAAAAGGATGAGGGATATATGTTAATTTACAGTATATACTAAGCGGAAGACCTTCTCACCCAAGATGAAATGTTTGGAATGAGCAACCCTGAACAAGTAATTTCTCAATTTGAAAGGTATGCCCAAGAAGGTAGATTAGAAATTGCAGAAGTGATGTCTAGTGAGCTTGCTGAACGGTTATTAGTAGAAAAAAAAAGAGATATTATAAAACAAAAATTTTTGGTAAGAACATTAAGAAGTAATGCATCAATATTGCTACAAAGGAAAAAATACAAATTATGTAAAAATGCTGGAAAGATGTTACATAAACATAGAAAAATTCTCAACAAAATGGCTAAAAAAACCAAACAAGAAAATATGGCAGATTCAAACATATCAGATGTTGCAAATGATGAAGTTGTTTTTGCAAGTGCTGAAATCGGACTAAAACGTTTGTATGGGGCATTAAAACATCTTAAAAAAGCAAATAAATTACGACCTCTGGATTGTGAAATTTGTACATTAATGTTAGAAGCAAGAGTAATTATCAAAGGACGGCTTAGTGGTTCAAAATCTTCCTGTAAAAAACTAATTTATGCATTAAATTCGAGTGGGCCTGTAATATTAAAAGATGGACATTTCATATTTCAACCTGAAGGATATGTACCTAGATATTTAGTACCAATTATAACTAGATTAGAGAATTTATATGATGTACAAAATTTTGATTCAAAAAACAAACAAAAATTAATTGATAGTATTACAAATATTAATTCACAAATTACAGCAATTAATGCCGGAGAACAAGCAGCAAATGCAAAATTAGCACAAGCTATTGATTCATTAAATCCAACAATGGATTACTATTCCTATTAATAAAAAATAGCGAGGGATGGATTTGAACCAACGATCTCCGGGTTATGAGCCCGACGGGATATCCAGACTACCCCACCTCGCTAATTTAAGCGTGAAAGCGCTCATACTTGAATAGTCAAGGTCAAAAATAACAAAATAGTAATCATGAAATCGGTGCCTTTTTGGACTAGTGGTGTGTACTATGCATTGAAAAAGATGCTTTATTCACAAAAATCAGTCACGTCGATGCTCATATTATTGCTAGTTTTTTCTGCATTCAGTGGATGTGGAGGAGAAGATGTTGAGGAATATTCCGGGCCTATAGATATCGTGTTAATCATGTCCGCCAATTCCGGAACTCTAGAAATTACAAAAGGGAACGGAAATGAAACTATTGATCAACAAACCAGCCCTGTGGAAATAGAATTTGATTTGAGTAATACAACTTCAGGAAGCGGAGACATCACTGGATTTACAATTAATCCAGGCGATGGATCAGATATGATTTATTCAAATGGAAGTGAAAATGGTGTGTTCACCCATGAATATTCTGTTCATGGTGTATTTGAAGCAATCATTACTGCAATAGATTCTGAAGATAATGAAAGAAGTATTACAGAAGAAATCAGAATTGATTATCATCAAATACATGATAATCAAAATACTGCTAATCCAGATGTAGTATGGATAGATTATATTGGGCCTTCAAATGATATCCCTATGTGGATAAATGTATCAAGTGAGGTAACAAATGTTCCTGCGGGTCCAGGGAGTATTATCTTTGGAGGGGATGATCCTGTTACTGTAACATGGACACTATACGATGGTCAAGATAATGTTGTAGGGAATGCAACTACTGAAACAATAGAGGATGGAGATTCTGCAACTTTTGAATATCAAGCAGAAATGCCAATAACAATTGATTGGAGATTAGAAATCACCTTAAATGAAGATGAAAATGTAAATACAGCTACTATATTTGATGTAAGTTATGATCACTCTGGAATGTAATTCAGTTTCACTTTCACTTTCACTTTTGGTTAACCCCTCTTTAGTTAGTTCATATACTGAAGTACAATAAGAAGTACTGATTAAGAGGGATGAATATGACAAAGAAAAAGAACGAAGAAGAATTCGAAGAACCAGAAGAACTGGTGGTTGATGTGGCGGATGCTGATGATTTAACAATTGATGATTTACCAGGAGTTGGTCCAGCAACAGCAGAAAAATTACGAGAAGCAGGATTTGATGATTTAATGGCAATTGCTGTAATGACTCCTGCAGACTTAGCAGATCAAGCTGAATTAGGTGAAGCAGTAAGTTCAAGAATTATCAATGGCGCAAGAAGAATGGCTAGTATTGGTGGTTTTCTTAGTGGAATGGATATATTAGAAAAACGTCGTGAGGTACTAAAATTAACATCAGGTTGCCAAAGCATAGATGATTTGTTAGGTGGTGGTTTTGAAACAAAATCAATTACAGAATTATATGGAGAATTTGGATCTGGTAAAACACAATTTAGTCATCAACTTGCAGTAAATGCAATGTTACCACTAAAAGAAGGAGGATTGTCTGATGAAAAAAATCCTGCCCATGTATTTTTTATAGATACTGAAGATACATTTAGGCCAGAAAGAATTCGACAAATGGCTGCTGCAAAAGGATTGAATCCTGATGAAGTATTAAACAGATGTCATGTTGCAAGAGCATATAATTCTGCACATCAAATGCTACTAGTCGATGAAGTGAAAAAATCTGCTAGTGGAATAAATGTCAAAATGATTGTAGTTGATAGTGTAATAAGTCATTTTAGAGCGGAATTTATTGGTCGTGGAATGTTGGCAAATAGACAACAAAAACTTAATCGACATTTGAAAGAATTAAAACAACTTTCAGATGTAAATAATGCAGTTGTATTAATTTGTAATCAAGTGATGTCAAAACCTGATGCAATGTGGGGAGATCCTACTAAAGCAGTTGGAGGACATATTATTAGTCATGCATCAGCATTCCGAATATATTTGCGTAAAGCAAAAGCAGGAAGACGTATTGCTAGATTAGTTGATAGTCCAAATTTACCCGAAGGAGAAGCTGTATTCGGTGTTGTAGAAGATGGTTTAACTGATTAATGGCCAGAAATTTTTACTTGAATAATAGGCATTATTCCATAAATAGTAGCGACATATTCAAAGTCACTACGATGGGAACTAACCATATGCGACACCTCATTGAGCGTGTATTAGAATTAGAAACTAATGAAAAAGTAGAACCAATTATTGAAGCAACACCTATTCCAAACAATGATCAAGCACTTGAAAATTTGTTAAGAACTTTAACTCCAAGAATTCGAGTATATGGTTGTGGAGGTTGTGGTTGTAACACAGTTAACAGATTAGCTCAAGAAAATTTACTTGATGATAATTATGTAATTGGTTATGCAATAAATACTGATGCTCAACATCTTTTACGGATGGAGGTACCAAACAAATTACTTATTGGGAGAACTGCAAGAGGGCATGGTGCTGGAGGAAATCCAGAAAAGGGCGAAGCTGCAGCATATGAATCAGAAAGACCATTGAAAAAAATTGTCGAAGATACTGATTTGGCATTTGTAACTTGTGGACTTGGAGGCGGTACTGGGACAGGTAGTGCTCATGTACTTGCAAAATTAGCAAAACAACAAGGTGCTCTAACTATTGCTGTAGTAACTTATCCATTTAATTCTGAAGGTACCATGAGAAGGCAACATGCAGAATGGGGCTTAGAACGATTAAGAGATATTTGTGACACTGTTGTAGTAATGCCAAATGAAAGATTATTACATGTTGATGGAGTTAAAGATTTACCAATTGGTGCTGCATTTAGGGTTGCTGATGAATTATTAATGAGAAGTATTGCTGGTATTTCAGAATTAATTACAAAGGATGGATTAGTTAATTTAGATTTTATGGATTTAAAAAGTGTTATGGAAAATGGAGGAGGTGTAGCAATGATTGGTTTAGGTGAATCAACAGGAATGAATAGAGCTACTGAAGCAACTATGCAAGCACTTGAGTCACCTCTCTTAGATATTGATGTTTCAGATGCGAGAGGTGCTCTCATAAATGTTGTTTGTGGACCATCACTTACTCTTGGAGAAGCAGAAGAAGCAGCTTCATTAATTAGAAGTAGAATTAATCCCAATGCTAAAATTATCTGGGGAGCTACAGTAGATGAAAGTATGAAAGAAGAATTAAGGGTAATGGTTGTTCTTACAGGTGTTCGTTCACAACACATATTTGGTGCTGCTGCAACTAATCAATTAAAAGCATTAAAACATCGTTCTATTGAATTTGTAAATTGAACATATTAACCATTTGTATTATCTGTTAAAAGTAGTCGGCGGTGTATGGTTGAGCCAGAGCGTGTGCTACATTCTGTCATGGTTATCGCATTTGAAAGGAAAGGAAAAATTGATCCAAGTTTGAAAATTATTAAGGCTGTTCAAGCTGAATTAAATTTAGGTGAAGATGAAAAAATGGATGCATTAGAACATATAGAAAAATTTAGAGGTGATGGAGATTGGTCTGGAAAGAAAGATGCAATTTTATCTGTAGCAATCTCAAGAATTAATGAAGCGATTGATAATGAACTGATTAGTAGTTCTAGTATTATTGATGCAATTACAAAATTAATTAATGTTACAATTGATGAACAAAAATCATCTGATGATCCCCTTGCTGCTTTTGAAGAAGATGAAGAAGGGGAAATACAAGATACGTCTCTCAAATTTGGATTAGATGAAGAAGATGAAGAAGAAGAAGAAGAAGAAGTCCCTGTCGAGCTTGTAGAAGAAGAGGAGGATCAAGCACTCGAAGATATTGGAGGGCATATTTTAGTTGAGGCGAGTGGAATTAATTCCGAAGATGGAGAAGTTGAAGAGGTCGATGATGAAGAAATTGACCCTTTTGATCTAATTGGAGGACGAGGAGAGTCAAGTACGGATAATGGAAATACTGGATACAAAGACCCTCTAGAAGAATTAATGGATGAAGTTGAGGATGATGATGGCCTAATTGGCACAATTGAATTAGAAGGAGATAATGAATTCCAAATGGATAGTTCTGAACCCGAATCTAAAACGGAATCTGTAACTTCAGAATCTCAAATCATTGAAATGTATCGTATGATGTTAGATACTGTGTGGGTTGATGATGTAATTGATCCATCCGAAGTTGCATTACTTGCAAGAAAAAGAAAGGAATTAGATATTTCATTTGAAACACATATGGAACTAGTAAGAGAAATGTTGGAGGATTCTAATTGAATTCAATCTTTTGGACCGCTTTGAATATTGCTTGGTCTGATGGAAGTATGTCAAAAAAAGGTGCTTTGATTATTGAAAAATTACATGATGCAATGGGATTAAAAACATCATTAAGAGAAGAAATTGAAGATGAATTTGCAAGAGTCGTTCTCGAAGATAGAACTGAAAGAGGAGAAGGAACGGGTGATGCAGAATTAGAACTTTGGGTTAATGAGATTATTAATGACTTAAATTCTGATGAATTGGAATCGCAAATTATTTGCTTGGGTTCCAAAGCCGTAAAACAAGGACTTTCTAAAGAAAAATGGATCTTTGGAATAAATTTCACAGATGAATTTAACCAATCGAATACTTTTGCTGAAGGAGTATGGATGGAAAATAATTCCAATAATGAATTTGAAGAATTTTTATCTATTCTTCAACCACTTGAAAATGAATTAAATTCTAATTGAAGAAGTGTAATGGATGCTAAAATATCTCAAATATTATGTTCCTGCCCTAACTGGTATATTCACCATATTATTTTTTATGATGGGTCAAAATTACCCAACATATTTTTGCATAGGTTGGTCTTTGGTTATAGTCATTGGAGATTATATTTTACCCAGAGATAAGGAAATTCAAGATTTTACATATCCCTCGATATTAAATTTTTCAATCTATATAAATTTACCAATTTTATTTTGTTTGATTTTCTTGGTTGTATCTATTTTTAGTAACAATCCACCTAGTTGGTATATAGATGGATTAGATTCAAATTTTAATATTGATTTTATTCAAATTAAAGAATCTTTTACTTTAATAGATAAATTTGCTTTGATTTTTCAAACCACTTTATCCATAGGAATACTTGGTACCGTTCCAGGTCATGAATTAACTCATAGAAAGAAAAATAAATTTGATATGTTTATTGGGAATTGGTTACTTGCTTTTTCTTGGGATTGTACTTTTG
>CAZMJH010000008.1:0-14967 GCA_964566595.1 uncultured Candidatus Poseidoniales archaeon | reverse complement strand
CGCGTGACCGTTGCCGTGGTCGCATAGCCTGGTATTGCGCGTGACTGGAAATCACGTGTCCCTTGGACTCGGGAGTTCAAATCTCTCCCACGGCGTTCTCTTAAATTTGTAAAATTTGATTTTGAGAGGATATTTTTCTTTTTTTTATAATAAACCACTAAGCGTGTGTTTCAAATGCCTAGTACTCACCCCTACGGGGTGCAGGGTATGCTTATGACGTCTGATAATAGAAAAAATAAAAATTCAAATAATCAAATAATATGCTTATTTTTAGCATTAATCATGTGTTTCCCAACTGCAAGTGCCGCTTTGACTGAATGGAGTGGTCCATCAGTTATACCTTCTTCAGGAACACCTGTCGTAACTAATGGATTTACTGTGCCAGGAAATGCAACAATTTTAGATGGGTGGGTAAATATTGGTGTTGATGGAATGATGGATGCAGGTCAAGGAATGTACTTGAATTCTTATGGAACAGATTTCACAAATGGCACATTGGATGGGACATCACTTGATCATTTTGGAGATGTACTTTCATTGGCTCCTGACCCATTTGTAAATCAAATGACAGATTTTGAATCAGGTCTTAATTATTTATTTCCAAATTCTGTCTCTCAAACCGGCCTTCATAATGAATTATGGGCTGTTTCAGATGTTGCTATAAGGGGAGTGGTGCCTTCTAATGGTGCATATAATATGCCTTATGGAGACATACCTGCAACAACTACTGATGGGAACTTTTTACTTGGTACTAATCCTACATCTTCAGTATCTGGAGATATATTTCAATCATTAGAATTGCCTTCATTCTTGACACCGCACCCAAATAATGACTTTGTCTTTAGTTTTGATCATTGGTATCATATTGATACTTCTGCAGACTCTTTAGGTGATGGTGATGGAGTATGGTTAGAATATAGGGTGAATGTAGGAGAGTGGACATATATTGCCCCAGAGGGGGGTTATCCTAATACTATAAATCCGGATTTAACAACTCTTAACTTTACATTAGATGGTGATTATGATGGTGAAAACAGCACACTTCATGTTTATGAATCAATTCCCTCAAATATTCCTTGGTCTGGATCTATAATTTCACAAGATGGTTCTATTGCTAATTATACTGGTTTTGTTGGAGGTAAATTTAACAATATTGATCAAGGTAATGAAACACCTTTTAATTCAAGTGCACTAAATAATTCAATTGTCACTATAGGTATCTCCCCGGCTGATGCACCAACAGGAGGACAACATGGCTTTCCAGTATGGGCAAGCATAAATTCCTCAGGATGGGTTACCTCTGAATTTAATTTATCAAATGTGTCTGATATTTCAAATTCTAATTCAATACAGTTTAGATTTAATTATCGCTCATCAAATAATTCCGAAGCAAAACCCGGATGGTATATTGATAACATAGGTTTATCGAATCCTGGACTTTTAGCTTATGATGCTTGGTTATATGGATGCTCTCCAGAAGATGGTTGTACCACTCCAAATGCCAATTATGCGAATCTTGGAGGTGGTGCTTTAGTTTTCCCCGTTGATTTAAGTTCTGCAACAGTGGATCCCACAATTAATTTAGAAGCTTTTTGGGCATTAGAAGGCGGTAATAATGGAGATAACATGTTTATCGAAGTTAGTAAGGATAATACGACTTGGGAAGATGTCATTGCTGTTGGTTCTACTCCTGCAAACCCCATTCCCTCAAGTGGAACTGTAGGTGATAGTCAAGGTTATGAATCACTTGAATATACATATCCCGCAGGTTATGTTGGAGATTCAACTACTTGGTTTCGTGTAAGGGTTTCAACAGATTCTTCACTTGGTTGTGCTTATCCTCATTATTCTGAACATTGTGGAGTATTTGTAGATAATCTTTCGATTTCAGATTCAAGTACAGGAAGTATAATGTTTTCAGATGATTTTCACACTAGTGGAAATGGTTGGCATGAAGCAGCTCCTCATGCAGGTTTTAATCCAAATAAGGTACTAGGAGTGGATGATTGGAACTATGTTAGTAATAATCAAGGTGCCTTCTCCTTTTCTGAAAGTTTTGAAAACCCCATGCCTTTTGGTGCAGAAGGTTTCATAGCAGAAAATCTTTATTCTGCATCTGAATGGCAATTTGGTGAAATACCATCACCTTATGTTTATTTTGGACCTACAAGTTTTGCTTCAGGAGATTATGGTTTTGGAGTAGATTTGCAAGGTGAATATGTGTGGTCAGCACCTCAATTACATACACGTTTAACGACTCCTGTATACACTCTTTTGGATAATGCAACTAGTTATTTGTCGTTTAATCATTGGATTTGTGCAGAACCAGATTATGATGGTGGTACCGTTTTTATTTCAGTAAATGGCAGTGAGTTCACACATTTCCAACCATATGTTGCTGGAGGATACAATAATACCTGGTATGATGATACTATTTCTTTAGGTGGACTCGCTAATAATCCATTATATGGATATGACGTCTTTATCGGTCAAGGGTATGGACAACCTAGTGGAGGTGGATCATGCGCTCAAACAGTACCTTCTACTCATCCTGGATGGGAGAAAATGCGTGGTTCCTTAGACAATTATAATGGTTCTACGGTACAATTTAGATTTGAGTTTGCTGCAGATAGATATTGGAATTATGATGGATGGTATCTTGATGATTTAGGTATTGAAGTAGATTATTTCCAAATGGATGGAAAATGGAAAAGTGATTTGTTTGCCATAGATGAATTAGGTGCCGGATTTGTAGATGCTACTATGGAAGTTCCAAATGGTACTTGGGTTACCGGTTCAATTTTGAATGCTGGAGGACAAGTAGTTCCTGGTTTTGAAAATTTAACAATACCCTTTTCACTTGCAGGGCTTGATTTAGAGTTGTATCCTAATGTACGTATTCAATTGAATTTTGGAACTGATGATCCCCATTTTAGTCCTAAACTAACTGAATTATTCTTTGGAGGTATGAGGTCTTTTGAATCAGCCTACGCTGAAAATAATGGCTGGGATGTTCCTGACACGGGCATTGTGATTTCAGACGCAGGAAATATGTCAGTTTCAGATGGGCAAGCACATACTATTTCTAGTGAATTTATGTATTCTTCAAGACCAATGAAAACATTTGATTTTATTGGATATGCGGCAAATACTACTGCCTATTTGAAAGATATTTCAGGTAACATATTAGGTAATATTACATTGGGGCAACAGATAGTTTTCGACAAACCTCAACCCGGTTATGCTGTAGATATTGTACTTGAACCAGGGGGCTATATTAATTGGGTTTTAGTAGTTGGAACATATACAAACCCTGCTTTTAATCCACAAATAGACATTCTTAATGATGGACTTATCGATTGGGAATTCCCTGCAGATCCATATTATGGGCACTTTGGTTGGCAAAATAGATATTATGGCGTTACAGAAGGTGGAACATTCACACAAGCAAACATAGAAGATAGAGGATTGGAACTTGAATTTTCTGATAATGAAGTTATTACAATACATACCTTGATTCCAGATAATGCTAGTGTTGAATCGGCATTACTTCCCTTTGTTGTTACAGATTCAAGTGTTACAAATTTTGCCGCAACATACCAAGGTCAAACAAATACTCTTGCTAGTGTTATAGATTCACAGGGAGTAATAAATTTACCATTGAATGGACAAGTAGGTGCTCCAGCAGAATTAATTACAGATGGGGCACGAACATTTTGGAATATTGGAATTGAATTAACGACAGATACAGCAGCAACAATTAGCGTTGGTCCAATGGCTATTGGTTATGATGTCGTTGAAAATGTATCCGGACTTGAACCATTATTTGAGCCGTATCATCAAGCAAATAATGATAACGGTACTGCTAACGATGTGCGTTATAATTTATCATTTGTTGCAGATAGAGGTGGTGTATCGATAGATGGTGCAGTTTATCATGAATTGTTAATCACCAATGAACCATTTACTCCACCTCCTACTTTTTATCCGGATGGAACAATTCAAACAGTAACAACTTCTCATTACCATTTAGAAGATAACAATTTAATTGAAACAGTACGTCTAAGGGCAACAGGTTCTAGTGGTGCGTTTATAGAAGTGAATGTACAGGATCTTGATGGCACTCCTACATTTACACAAGTACTTGGTTCTCAGTATCTTGCATTACTTCCTGCAGAATCATCAGTTGTATTTGTTGATGATCATTGGGTAATTGATTGGAGTTTTAACGTTCAATGGGATTGGGATGATGAAGCCACACTTACTTGGAAATCATTAGCAATGGATGCTGATGGTTATGGAATTTCACCATATACAGCAACATCTGGTGGCGCAGGATATAATGCAGTTGAGAATGATTTAGTAGTTACCGATTTCGAGATATATGATCAATTTGGCCGTTTAGTTGTTGAAGATTCTTGGGTTGATGATAATAGTACTTTGACTTTGTATGGAAATGTTACATTTGAAGATGCAATGGATCGAATTCCAGAAACAAATGCATTTAATGTGGTAGCTAATTTAAGTGGTATGTTAGTAAACATGACTTCTTTTGAAAGCGGTTCATGGTCTGGAACTGTTACAACTCCTGTTCGTGGAGATGAAGGTGCAGGTACAATAATTCGATATCCATTATCCGCACAAATAAGTAGAGTTGGTCCTGGGGACGGTGCAGTTGGTGGAATGGATGAAACGAGGGAAAGGCCAACAGTAGAATTTAGAATTGATGATGAATCACCAAGAGCTGAACGTTTACAGATTTACACCTCTGGTCAATATATAGATGCGGATGGATATACTTGGGATCCAGCTAAGGAGATTTCATTACTGTTTACATTATCTGATAATCAATCACTTGGTTCAGAAGTAACAATGCATTATTGGATAGAAGATATGCATGATTTGTATGATCCTGAAGTTAATGGTAAGAATGGTCAACCTGATGCACAGGAATATGCAACTACGACTATGATGATATTTAATTCGGGAATTGCGGGAGAAGAAACAGTTAGTTTCCTTCCTATTAATTTAGAAGTTAATGCTGAAAATCATAGAGTCAGTATTTATTTTACAGGTATTGATTTTGCAGGAAATGAGTTGTCTAATGGAGGAAGTCCTGGTTATGAAACTGATTATGCTACAGTATATACAGCAATTAACGAGCCTACAGAAATTCTACAAAATTTTGTATATATCAATACAGAAAGTGAATATTTGATGGTTGGACAGAACCATACAATGTCAATGCGTATTGATGAACCTAATGGAATAGGTACGGTGAATTATATTACGGTGTATTTATTGGGAGAAACTGAAGAAACACTAGGTGTAATGACATATTATCCAGTTAGTGAAGAATTTTCTACACCAGAAGGAAGTCATCTTGTAATTCATGATGTTGACGTAACACCTTTCCAAGGTTCACAGTATAATTTAAATTTCCATTTCTCACTAGATTGGGATTTCCCTGTAGTTGCAAAAGGAGGGTGGAATTTACCATCTATTGTTTTAGAAGATACAGATCCTGTAACTAATCCTGGAACATACGATTTGGTTTTGACAAATATTGGTACTAATCGTTGGAGTTTAGATAATGAATTAATGGTTAGAATTGTAAATATGACGGATTTGACACCACCTATGACTGATGGTTCTCCAGAGTTATTATATGTTGCAGAAGGAGATGATATCTCAATTACAGGAGTGGTTGAGTTTGCAAATGCTCGAACACCAATAAAAACAATACCTTCAGAATTATTGGTGAATTTAGATTTCTATTATGGTACAGAAGAAGTGCACGGAGATTCAATAGTAACAGATGAAGATGGTACTTTTGAAATTGTAGTTACGTTACCTACAAGATCTCTTAGCAATCCAATATTACCATTAGAGATGAGCATTAGTGGAATACCTGAATTAGGAATTGATGTTACTGACATAAATTCAATGATTGTTGTTGACAGTGATCCACCAACAGTGTCATTTGGGGCTAATACGTTTAAAGATCTAACCTCTGATGAATTGTCTGCTGTTTTGATTACTATAATACTAAATGATCAAGGTGGAATTGCAGATGGTCCTTTAGAACTCCATTGGGCATATACTGATGGATTTGGAGGACCTGAAATTGTAGGTAGTAGAGATAGTGCAAATGTTCAACAAACATCTGGTGGTTCTTCCGGTTCAACTTCTTGGACTTATCAAGAAGCAATAGATATGAGCCCTAATTCCGGTGTGAGATTAAACATTGGTGACGGCCTTAAAGTATGGGTTGTAGCTCAAGATCTTGCTGGAAACATGCCGCTAGGAACTGGTACAGAATCAACACCAAGATTTGTAGAAATAGACGTTCAATCTTTTAGATTGGAAATTTCTGAGATAAATGTAATCCCTGCAGACCCATATGTTGGTGAGTCCATAACAATTAGTTATTTGGCTAAAAATATAGGAAATAAAGAAGGAGAAGGAAATGTATCTTTACAATTGAAGAATGACTTTGGTAATTGGACAACCATTTCTTCAACTATGGTATCATTAACAGATGGTCAATCATTCCAACCGGATCCATTTATTTATGAAATAGGTTCAGAAGGAACACTAGAATTAAGAATTATAATTGATGGTTTTGAAGGAGAAGCATTCCCTGTACTTGGTTCAGATGGTGCTGCAATTAATGTCGAATCTGGAGAAAGAGATGATGGAGGAGTTCCATTATTATTCATTGGAATTGGTGTTTTCCTTGTTGTTGGTGTAATTGGTAGCATAGCATTTGTGTTGTTGAGAAATCAAGATGAAGAAGATTATTTAGATGATGCTGAAGAGATGATTGAAAAAGAAGCACCTGAAGTTCCAACAAGTCATGGTCGTCAGGAGTCAGATGAACCCGTAGATACTTCAGCACATCCAGATCTTGCAGAAGCGATGGAAGCGTTCCCCTCTTGGGGTGAAGATGTACTTTTACAATACCTTGAAGCAGGTTGGTCTGTACAACAAATGAAAGATGAATTTTACGAATAGTAATTTCACATACTGTATCCGCGTTTAGCTTGACCCGGAATTGTTGGTGCTGAACCAGATTGTACTCCGTCTGCTTCTTCAGTAATTACAGTTAATAATGTATTAACTAACGATCTCAATTGTTGAAGTTCATCTTCAAGTTCTTTCACTTTTTGTATTGCCAAAATAGATTTCTCATCCTTGTTTTCCATGTGCATCCCACCCTTGAATTGTATTCAAGTTGCCCACGGTTCAAAAATTACGCTCTTGAACATTGTGGGTAAATTTACTTACAAATATGGATTTGAAGAGGGTAATATTTCCTCCACTATCCTTTAATTACAATTAATGGTTTAAGTCTAGCAACAGGAGTAGCAAGTCCTGCAGAGTTAGTCATTTCAATAATTTCATCTACATCTTTGTATGCTTCTGGAGCTTCTTCTGAAAGAACATTTTCAGTTCTTGCATGAATTTGAATTCCTTTTTTATTTAATTCCTCAAGTAATTGTTTTGAGTCAATATTTTTACGGGCTTGGGAACGAGACAATGCCCTTCCTGCACCATGACATGATGAATCAAAAGAAGAATTACTCTTTTTTGGTGCAGCTAAAATCCATGATGCTGTACCCATGTCACCAGGAACCAATACTGGTTGTCCAAATGATGAGAATTTAGAATCTAATTCTTTATGCCCAACTGGAAGGGCTCTTGTTGCCCCTTTTCTATGAACACAACAGTTGCAACTTTTCCCATTTATTACATGTTTTTCAAATTTTGCGATATTGTGTGATACATCATATAGCACTTCTACTTCAGCATCTGAGCCTAATTCATTATGCATAATGTCTCGGAATCTTTGTGTTAGTGCACTTCTATTTGCAAATGCAAAATTACCTGCTGCTTGCATTGCTTGAATATATTCTTGACCTTCACGAGAGTGTATCGGTGCAGCGGCCAATTGGCGATCAGGCAAGACAATATCCCATTCTTTATGTGCCCAATATTTTCCTTGTTTTCGATATCCCGATTCTAATTCACGTAAATGATCAGTGCAAATTTGATGTCCTAATCCTCTTGAACCTGTGTGTATCATTGCTACTATCTGATTAGCAGATAAACCAAATCCCGCTGCAGTACTAGAGTCTAATATGGAATCTACTGTTTGTAATTCGAGAAAATGATTTCCAGAACCCAATGTTCCTAATTGGCGAATACCTCTTTGTATTGCTCTTTCTGAAACATTTATTTCATCAACAGGTAAGATTCCGTTACTTTCAATTGCAACTAAATCTCTCGAATCTCCCCATCCTAATTCATATGCTGCTTCTGCCCCACCCGAGAGTAATTCTGATAGCTTTGAGGCATTAAGTTCAAATCCCCCCTTTCCACTGGTTCCTGCTGGAATATTTTTGGCAAGATTTTTCCCTAATGAGTTTAAATCAGGAATATCTTTCAAAGTTAGATTAGTTGTTACAAGTCTGACACCGCAATTAATATCGAAACCTACTCCTCCTGGACTTATTACTCCTCCATTGTCAACATCTGTTGCTGCTACTCCTCCTATAGGAAATCCATAACCAAAATGCCAATCAGCCATAGCCCAAACATCACCAACTAATCCGGGTAAGCATGCAGAATTACGTAATTGCTCAGGGCCACGATCATCGGATTGTTTTTTCCAATGAGTTTCATCAGCCACAAGATATGCATCACCTTTCATCAATCCATGTTTTTTCATACGAACAACATGTGATGATTTTCTTTCGACAAAATCTTGCCATGGTGACTCATCCATATTTTTCCCTAATGTAACCCATTCAAAGGTCTTGTGTATTGAATTTTAACGCTGAATATTAAATGGGGCGAACAATCAGGCATTCATATGGTCGGAGCAGACGTTGCCGCAGCATCGGGCGGAGGATTGATAAAATGGCTATTGGTACTTTCAGGAGTTGCATTAATTTCTATCGCAGGGTATGGTATTTTTGGACCCGAAGTAGATACAACTCCAAAAGTTTTGGAAATTTGTGTTACTCATACTGATCAGATAAGTCATTATCATCCTTGGCTGTTTCTGAAAATTAATGGTGACTCAGTAAATATTCCGGAAGGTACAGGAGTTACTGAAGAATGTATGTTTCCAGTGCATACGCATAGTCCTGATGGGAAATTACATGTTGAAATTCCAGATTCAAATCCTTTAAAAATCACAGTTGGTGATTTTTTCACAGTATGGGGTAAAGAATTTAATGAAAATAGATTACTAGATTTTGAAGTTGATGATGATCATGAAATTATAATGACAGTCTATCCCACAAAAGAAGATTATACTAATGGAGTTAATGGTGTAATAAGTACTGATTATGAAAAACATGTGTTTAGTTCAGTTGATGCAGATGGTGATGGTCAGGCAGATGGTGATGATACAGTAGTAGTTATTGAATATCAAGAGAAGGAGACTTAGGGTGAATATATGTCATTGCCCCCTATCGAGATACCTTGTTTAATCGAAAAAGGGTACAAGCGTAGAAAATGTACAGAAACATCACTTTGGTATTGGTCTTGTGACCCAAATAGAATTACTTGTGGCGATACTCATCTTGATGAGTATACCTTTATTGATTCACCTTTGATTTCAGGGTTTAATGAACGAGGCGTTGAATTAAAAAATAATATGAGAGAACGTTTTTTACGTTTTTTCCAATTAAGGGGCCATAAAAAAATAAACCCTTATCCAATTTTAGCAAGATGGCGAGATGATATACATTTAACGATAGCATCTATTGCTGATTTTCAACCACATGTTACAAGCGGATTAGTAGACCCTCCTGCCAATCCACTTACAATTTCTCAACCTTGCATTAGATTGACTGATGTAGATGCAGTTGGCCATTCAGGCCGTCATTTAACTACATTTGAAATGATGGCTCATCATGTGTTTAACAAACCTAAAGAAGGGATTGAATATTATTGGATGGATCGTTGTGTTGAATTATGCCATGAGTTGTTTACAGAAGAATTAGGTATAGATTCTTTAGAAATAACATACGTTGAAAATCCTTGGTCTGGTGGTGGAAATGCTGGGCCTGCTGTTGAAGTAATTGTAGGAGGATTAGAATTAGCAACACTTGTTTTTATGAATCTAGTAGAAGATGAAAATGGAGAATATGAGATAAAAGGTGTAAATTATACTGAGATGGATTTGCAAATAGTGGACACAGGATATGGATTAGAACGTTTTTGTTGGGCAGCTGCAGGAACTCCTACTATTTACCAAGCAATCTATCCTAAATCGGTGGATTGGCTGAAGGAGTTATATGATTTTGACAAAAAAATAATTGGATTAAATATTGAAAATTTAGATAAATTATTAGGTGAATTGTCTAAACTTTCAGGTATTATGAATATAGAAATTGGTTCTGATGAAAGTGAAATTTTTTCTAAATTGATTGAGAGATTATCCGAACGTAATATTCTAGTTAATAGTAATCAAATAAGAGAGTTAATGAATCCATTATCCAAAATTTATGCTATTCCAGATCATATGAATGCATTATGCAATATGTTAGGCGATGGATTAGTACCTTCGAACGCAAAAGAAGGATATTTGGCAAGAATGATGGCAAGAAGAGTAATGCGTATGCGCGATGAATTGGGAATAAAGAAAAAACTTTCAGAATTCGGGGAGCATCATCTTGATGTTAATTTTGATTGTAGTACTACAAAACAAACAAGAGATGGAATATTAGAAATCTTGAATATAGAAGAAGAGAGATATTTAGAAACATTAAGAAGAGGCAAAAATATAGTTTCTTCTGAATTAAAAAAGCATAGTGCTGACGTCACAGAATTACCTGATGAATTCTATTTTCAGTTAAATGATAGTCATGGAATTCCTCCTGAATTGGCTGTTCAAATTGCAAATAGTATTTCTGATGGAGAAATTAAATTACGTATGGGATTTAATGCAGAAATGGCTCAAAGACACGCTGAATTAGCCAAAGTAGCTTCTCGTATTAAGAAAGAAGAAATAATAAAAATAAATTCAAGTATAACTGATACAGAATTATTATATTATCAACATTCTTCATTGTTAGAATTTAATGCAAAAGTAATTCATTGTGCACCAATAGAACACGAAAATAAATCTATTACTCATACACTTATATTAGATAAAACAGCATTTTATCCTGAAGGTGGTGGTCAAGAGGCTGATTATGGAGAAATAATAC
The DNA here is from genome assembly GCA_964566595.1 of uncultured Candidatus Poseidoniales archaeon. Taxonomy (GTDB): domain Archaea; phylum Thermoplasmatota; class Poseidoniia; order Poseidoniales; family Poseidoniaceae; genus MGIIa-I. The sequence goes on along the minus strand of CAZMJH010000008.1, from coordinate 3,739 downwards.
ATCCAATGGGAACTAGTACTGTTTTAGACTGTCAAAAACAAGCATCACATGTAATTCATTTTACAGATTCTGAAATTAAAGTTGGAACTGTTGTACATGGAATTGTAGATTATGAAAGAAGAAAACAATTGATGGATCATCATACAGGAGTGCATATCATTGGAGGTGCTGCTAGAAACATACTAGGTCCCCATGTTTTTCAAGCAGGATCTAATGTTTCAGAAGATTATGGTAGATTAGATATTACGCACTATGAGCGATTGACAAGGGATGATTTAGATGCAATAGAATCACTTGCAAATCAGATTTTGCAAGAGGTAGAGAATACAAATAAATATGAATTAGATAGAAAAGAAGCTGATCAAAAATATGGTTTTGATTTGTATCAAGGTGGTGCTCCAAAAACTAAAGAAGTTCGAATATTAGAGATCGGAACTCATGATATTCAAGCATGTGGTGGAACACATCATGATAATCCCGGAAAAATTGGGCAAATACGAGTTGTTCGTTCAACATTGGTGCAAGATGGAGTGGAACGGTTACAGATTGTAGCGGGAAAAGCAGCACTTAATTACGGTAGAAATCAAGATGAACTTATTCGTCAATCAGCCGCAACATTCGGAGTTTCGGAATCAGATTTACCTAAGACGTCAAGTAGATTTTTTGAAGAATGGAAATCTCAAAGAAAGAAAATTGAGCAATTAGAAGCAGAAATGATTAGATTAAGAACAACTGGTGGTGAGGGTAGTGATTCAATTGAAGTTGATGGGGTGCGTATAGTCATAATGGAAGTAGATAGTGATCTAAAACAAATGACCAAAATGGTAGGGGAATTAACTTTAGATTCTGAAAAACCTACTTTAGCCATAATTGGGAGTAAAAATAAAGGTGGGAAATTATTAGTTGCAGTTACTGAAAATAGTTTAGCATCTAAAAAATATGATGCATCCAAAATTTTGGAAGTTATAGCCAAACATATAGATGGAGGAGGGGGAGGAAGGCCAACATTTGCTCAAGGAGGCGGTGCTAATTCAGAAGGAATACCAAATGCTCTTTCAGCAGCAAAAACACTTGTACTTGGAAAATGGGAAGAAGCAAGGTCTGAGAATATTTTAACTTCATCAGATATTGAGGCATTAATTAAAGTTGCAAATGAATTGGGATTAGAGTCGACAGAAATTGGTCAATATGCAACTAAAGTTGCAATTCAACATGCTATTGGAGATGGTTATGTTGATGAAGACGAAGCAAAATTAATTAAAAAAGCAGCTGAATTGGCAGGTTTATCACCTGAACAAGTTGAAAAATTATTTGAAGCAGTAAGTGATGGATTTATCGATGATGAAGAGCAAAAATTGCTTGAAAATTTACTCGGCTAAGGTTTGAATTGCTTGTAAATCAAACCACGACATTGCAGATTTAATCGCATTATCAATGTCAAACCAGCATATTTCTTCAATTTCATCTGTTTTCAAATCAAATTCTAAGTCCTTTGCATTTGTTTTCACTAAATATGTAAACGAAACAAATGAAATCCCTTCATCTGTAAATATATTTTGTGATATTATGGTACTGTTAGTCTCATCAATGCTGATTTTTATTCCCAATTCCTCTAATGTTTCTCTTGCAGCACCAAGATATGGATGTTCATCATGATCAAGATATCCACCAGGAAGAGTCCAACAACCGGTAAAATGTCCACGTTTTACTTTAGCCATCAATATACGTTTATTTTCATCTTGAATTAGAACTTTTGAAACTAATCTGTGAAGCGAACGATAAACAGACTCTCTTGCAATTGGATGAACCATTGAATCAGAAATAACGTCATCTTTCCATGCCCAATCCTCTGGCCAAGAAATTTCAGGATGACCTTTAATGACAGTAATACTGGATTTTTCCATCTTTAAGACCGCTTTACCTTTTTCAGTCCATTGAATTCCCATCGCTTCAACTTCAGAAATTTTAGGTAGGCGAAAAATCCAATTTACACCACTTTTTGAATATGTCCGTCCTTTAGTTGGAATTTGAGGGCCTTTTCCCTTTGAATCGACTAAAAGCAATTTCCCATCATGTTCTAAATAGAGGTAAACACCCTCGGTCATAATTCTGTGGAAATAGTTCATAGTCATGAATGCAACGCTTCATGATTTATGATTAATATCCAAGAATATCGGTTAATTGATTACGATAAAATTGAGCAGATCCTTGAAGACTAGATAATTCCTCATCTGTCAAATCAAGTTCAATTATTTTTTCAACACCTGTTGCTCCAATTATAATTGGTACTCCAATAAAAATATCTTCAAGCCCATATTCTCCGTTTAAATGAGCAGATGCTGGCAATAATCTTTTCCTGTCATTTAATACTGCTTCAGCCATTATTGCAGCTGCAGAACCAGGTGCATAAAATGCAGAACCTCGTTCTAATAATTTTACAATTTCACCACCTCCGCCAGCAGTTCTTTTGCTTATCGCGTCAATTGTATCTTCATCAAGAAGTTGTGTAATGGGAATTCCACCACATGTTGTATATCGTGGTAAAGGAACCATTGTGTCTCCGTGGCCACCTAAAACCATTGCATGAACATCTTCTTCATTACAACCAACTTCTTTTGCAACAAAATGCGTCATTCTTGCACTATCTAAAACACCTGCTTGTCCAATAATTCTTTCTTTAGGAAATCCTGTAATTTTCCACATGTGATATGTCATTAGATCTAATGGATTAGTTACCATTATTATCACAGAATCTGGTGCATGTTTCTTTATGCCTTCTCCTACTTGTTTAATTATCTCTGCATTTTTTCCAATGAGGTCTTCTCGATTCATACCTGGTTGTCTAGGAAAACCACTTGTGACTACAATTACATCTGAGCCGGCAATATCTTCATAATTTGATGTGCCAGTTATATTACCATCATAATTTAAAACTTGACCATCTTGACTCATATCTAATGCTTTACCTTTTGCAAAACCCTCGTATATGTCAAGCATTACAATATCTCCTAATTTTTTTTGTGCTAATACAAATGCACATGTTGCTCCAACATTGCCTGCACCAATAACTGCAATTTTTCTTCTTCCACGGCTCATCTTATGTTCCACCAACTCTCCGAAAATGAGGTGGGCAATAATCTTGACCATTCATAGTCTTAATTTTTAATCAAGTTAGTTTCAATAACCCCCTCAAAGTCCGAAGAACAATGAGGCTAGGTGTGGTTTTAGAGGGGAGTTCTGAGCCGAGAGTTGCTATCGTTCCAAATTCCATTCCAAAGTTAATGAAATTGGGCTTTGAAGTTGTTGTAGAAAGTAATGCTGGATTGAAGTCTGGTTATTTAGATTCAGAGTATGAAAAGAAGGGGGGTTTAATTGTTAATGCAGATGAGGCCTTGGCTTCAGACATAGTTGCTAGTATTGAAATTCCTGATGTTACAAAAATGAAATCAGGCTCTATGCTTGCTTGTACTGCAGATCCTTTTCGAATACCAGAACGAACAAAAAAAATAGTTGAATCTGGAATAACATTGTTATCATTAGAAGTAATTCCTAGGAGATTATCAAAAGGGCAATCAATGGATGTCAATTCATCTCAAGACAATCTTTCAGGTTATTGTGCTGCTTTAACTGCTGCATCAAATTTACCTAAATTAATGCCTATGATGACAACAGCAGCAGGAACAATACGTCCTGCAAAGTTTGTTATTCAAGGTGCTGCAGTTGCCGGATTACAGGCTAT
>CAZMJH010000007.1:0-15014 GCA_964566595.1 uncultured Candidatus Poseidoniales archaeon | reverse complement strand
ACCTAGTTGATATTTACCATCTCTATCTACAAACATTGTGTAACAAAAGAAATCCAACCAATGAGGCATTGGACGATTAAATGCTCCTAGAAGTCTACTTCCAGTTTGAGCATTTCTTTCAAGTAATTTTTGTGCTTCACGAGCTCCTTGTTTACCAAAATAAGTCATCAAAAGATAACACATTTGCCAACCATGACGTTGTTCTTCAGCCATAATTCTAGCAGCAGCATAACGATCATAATCAGTAGGTGCCGAATCTAATAGATGTTTTTGCTGTTCTACAGAAGCAAATTCTGTGTCTCCTTGAACAGTAATCATTGTTAATAATGAATCTCGAATATTTTGGTGAGGAATCTGTAATGATCGTTCCCATTTTGGCCTTCCAGCATAATCTCCAAATTCAATTAAATCTCCTGCACGGTCCCAATCAAATTTAGGACATAGTTCAAAATCACCAACCCATTTTGAATCAAAACCAATGTTTTCTTGCCACTGTTCAAAATTTTCAATCCACTCATCAAACGTAGTGGGGAGTTTCGCCATGTTAACTTCGTAAAAGTACACATTATTTGAGTTTGCTTAATTACATGTTCGGGTTTGGTGAAACTTAATAACCAAATTATTAATTATTTACCTGTGAAATTAGCTACTCTTTTCTCTACATAAGCAGCAATACCTTCTTTGGCATCGTCACTACCGAATAATGCGGCTTGCAATTCCCCTTCTACAGCAAGATCGTCTTCAAAAGCAAATACAGGTCCGGTTTGGCATGAACGTTTGATATTTCCAACTGCTTTAACTGCTTTATTTGGTAAAGTAAATTGGCCACACCAATCAAGAACATCTTGACGGAAATCTTCTGGGGATCCTTCCCAAATATGATTGATTAGATTGCAAGCATGTGCATCTTCAAAAGACATTAATTCACCAGTCACCATCATTTCAAGAGCTCTCGATTTGCCAATTAAGCGAGTAAGACGAGCAGTACCACCTGTTCCAGCAAGAACACCTAAGTTAATTTCAGGGAGCCCAACCTTACCTGCGTTTTTACGAGCAATTCTAATGTCAGCAGCCATTGCAATTTCAAGTCCACCACCTACAGCATGTCCATTAATTGCACAAATAACTAATTTTGGAGTTTGCTCAAGACGAGAAAGTGTTTCATTAGCATGAAGACAAAAATTATACTTAAATCCCGGAGTTACACTATTTAGCATTTGAATGGATGCACCAGCTGAGAAAAATGATGCTCCACTACCCGTAAGTATGATACAGGTCACATCATCATCAAATCTTGCTTTAACAACCGCTTCATCAATATCTCTCATCATTTCATGAGTATAGGTATTTGGCGAACGGTCATTTGGACCATCTAATGCTTTACCCGCTGAGTCAGATGTTAATTCAATAACAGCAATTCCATTTTCTGTAACGCCATAATTTACTAATCGGTTTGTCATGGCTTCTAGTTTAAGGCTCATATTAGACCCGAGTAGCACTCGGCTTTTCAATCACTCGCTTAAACAGATTTAGGAATTGATTCCGAATCAGAATCTTCAGAGAAACTAATCTTTCCACCTTTTGTTCTAATTTCTTTCCATTCTTTACCTATTTCAATGGCTCTTTCACTTGGTTTCCAAACATCTCTTTTCAATGCTTTTCTAAAAGGCATTCTTCGTATTTTTCTACCATCTTTAGTAGTTGTTTTACGTAGCATACCTATATTTGCGAAAAAATAAATAATTTTTCTAAAAATACCCCAATTATAGACCCATTCCATGAATATCAATCCATCACCTTTCTTTTTTTGATGCTTCATCCAATATTTGGCTACCTTTTTAAATCCACGATCTCCCACTCTATTCATTAAAAACCTATTAACTACTGAGGTCTTAAGTTTAGGTAATAATCTTGATTGAATTTCAGATTCATAATTAGTTTCACCAAGAATATCTTTTGCTGCAAAAATTCCACTTGTTATAGCATACCTCATGCCGAAACCCCACATGAAATCCTGTAAACCTCCGGCTTCACCCACATAGTAACGACCTTCAGATTTATATGAGGAATGTATTGCAAAATCTCCTTTGCCCCCAACTCTTTTAATTGGTTGACGTTCTAGTTCTGGATATTTAGTTTCATACCAGTTTATAGTTTCATTAAGGAATCGTTCTGAATTAGATTGTTTACGCCATAAACATGTACAAATTAAACCAATTCCATCAATTACAATGAGATAGGAATAAGCTCCTGGTGCCAATTTATCATTTAATTGAAATGTTACATGATTGGGAAATGATGTTTTAAAAATCTCACCATATGCGACGGCTGAAGTATCTTTAGGACCAGCAGCAATTATGTCACAATCTTCTAATTTTACTCTTGATTTGTAGTGAATTTCAACACCCTCATTTAATGCTTGACGTTTGAGACCTTGATCGATTGTATGATTGTCAGTCCCTCTTTCAACAACACGAAAAGCAACACGTGGACTCCAAGGTTTAGTTATTTCATCATCAGGATGTGCTAAATCAACTTCATGAAAATCCGTAGATTTAAATTCATTAGGATCAATACCCCACTCTTTTAATTCTTCAAAAAAATCCGTACCGCTCGTCCAGTTTTCTAAACCTTGAAAATCACCATCAAATCTAGCTCCTGAATTTTCTCTAATATCATGTATGATTACCTTTCTTCCACCCTTTGCTAATATGATTGATGCAGCAAGTCCTGAAAGACCTGCACCCATAATCACAATTGGCTTTGAATCATTTGCCATTATCTGTCCGAAACCAAGTCTTCGTTTGAAAGGTTCGTTATCTGAATTATTATATGTTTACCGCAGTTCATATATCATCTGTCCAATACCAAGGGATTAGGTGGCTTTGTGGATAACATCATCATTGAAGTTTGTGAAACTAATCTTGATGCTGAATTATTGAAAAAGAAACTTAATTTTGAAGGTTGTGGGGCAGTGGTTTCTTTTGTTGGGATTACAAGAGATTTAGAGGCTGGTGAGCGTGTATTGCAATTAGAATTTGATGCATGGAAAGAACAATTAAATCCTACCTTGCAAAAATTAGCAGAAAGTGCAAAAGAAACTTATGGAGTTTCAGGAATTGCAATGGCTCATAGAGTTGGAATTGTAGGTCCGCAGGAAAGCATTGTAGCAATTCACGTTTGTTCAGCTCATAGAAAAGAAGCGTTTTCTGCATGTAATTGGTTAATCGATGAACTCAAATTGCAAGCCCCTCTGTGGAAGAAAGAAGTGACTGAATCGGGAGCGACTTGGAAAGCGGGGTTGGGCTAAATGAATAATGAAAAGGAAAGTAGTATTGAAGCAATTATTGATGTAGGGGATAAACCCAATGTTAGTAGAATTGCAGTTGCTACAGGAATAATTTCTTTACAAGAAAAAACAATGTCCGCTATTAAAAATAATGAAATTTCGAAAGGCAATGTATGTGAAGCATCAACAATTGCTGCTATTCAAGCGGTTAAAGATACTCCACGAATAATTCCACATTGCCATATTATTCCAATAGAGGGATGCAAAGTTGATTGGGCTTTTGAAGAGGGATGTTTGCGATGTACTGTTGAAGTTCGAGCTTGTTATCGTACTGGTGTTGAAATGGAAGCATTAACTGGCGTTTCTGCAGGATTGTTATGTGTATTTGATATGGTTAAATCATTTGAGAAAAACGAATTAGGCCAATATCCTCATATGTTAATTTCTGAAATAAAAGTAGTTAGTAAAAAAAAGACAAATTAGGCGAATTTTGAAATCCTTCACCTTCTGCGGTGTCCATGGCGTTAGTTCGCGAATTGTCTGAATATTTTTTGGAAGCGTGTGAACAAGCAGCGATTGCCAGCGCTGATTGGCGTGGAAAAGGAGATGGAAAAGCGGCTGACGCTGCAGCAGTTGAAGCTATGCGTAATACGTTTGACAAAGTACCATTCAATGGTCGCGTTGCTATTGGTGAGGGAGAAAGAGATGAAGCACCAATGCTTTGGATTGGTGAACCACTTGGTTCTATGAAAGGTAATTCAGATGCTATTGCAGTAGATATTGCAGTAGATCCATTAGAATGTACAACCAATTGTGCAACAAATTCGCCGAATTCTATTGCCGTGTTAGCGGCAGCACCAAGAGGAACATTGTTACACGCACCAGATTGTTATATGGACAAGATTGCAGCTGGACCTAAATTAATTGGAGAAATATCCCTTGAAGGAAGTGTATCTTGGAATTTAGAGCAAACTGCTTCTAAATTAGATAAACCAATAGAAGAAGTAAATGTTGTAGCACTCGATAGAGAGAGACATAATCAGTTGTTTAAAGAAATAAATGAGGCAGGTGCACAATTACATCTTATGTCAGATGGAGATATTTCAGCAGCACTTTGGGCTGCAGATCCTTTAGGTCCCTATGATTTATTATTGGGAATTGGAGCGGCACCAGAGGGCGTAATTACAGCAACAGCAATACAAGGAGTAGGCGGTGTATTTGAAGGTCGTTTACAATTTAAAGATGCAGAAGAAGAAGCAAGAGCTTCTAAAATGATAGATGATGATTTGCATAAAGTATGGAAATCCGAGGATCTATGCAGGAGTGATGATGCATTATTTGTAGCTACAGGAGTTTGTACAGGTTATCTTCCAGGAGTTGAAATAATGAATGAAGGGATAAAAACAACATCTCAAATTATTGATGTATATAATAAAGAAGTCTCAAGAATTAGTAATTTACATCCACGAATTTAACTATTCATCTTTGAATAAGATATATTAGAACCAACTAAGACAACGATACAAGGGGATTCAATGGAACCACTCGAAGCGTATATTCCAGCAGATGTGCCAGATGAATTAATTGAAGATTTTCTTGAAAATCTAAAGGCTGCCACATGCGGTACTGGTAGAATGAATTTATTTGCATGCGATCAAAAAATTGAACATTTGAATGATGATTTTTATGATGGAGGTCAAAAAATTCCACTTACATCAAATGATCCAAAACATTTGTTTGAAATTGGTTTTAAAGCACATGAAGAAGGAACTCTTGGGGTGTTGGCAGGACAATATGGGTTAATTTCACGTTATGCAAGAGATTATCCTGAAATTCCTTATTTAGTAAAAATGAATAGTAAATCACATCTTGTAAAAACAGCACAGAGAGAGCCAATAAGTATGGCTATGTGTACTATGGATGATGTTAATAATTTAATATTAAATGATATAAATGTTGTAGGTATTGGGTATACTATATATCTTGGAAGTGAACATGAACCAGATATGTTATCTGAAGCGGCTATGCTTATTTCAGAAGCACATCAACAAGGTTTAATTGCAGTTACTTGGATTTATCCAAGAGGTGCTGCAGTTCCAAATGAATTTGATCCACAATTAATTTCAGGTGCCTCAGGTCTTGCATGCAGTATTGGTGCCGATTTTACTAAGGTGAATTATCCAAAAGCGGGGTTTGATGGGATGACAGTACCAGAAAGTTTGGGAGTTGCTGTAGAATCTGCCGGTAGAACGGGATTAATATGTTCTGGTGGGGGAAGTTTACCACCAGAAGATTTTTTGAAACGACTTTGGGAACAGGTTAATATTTCAGGTGCAAGAGGTGCTGCAACTGGTAGAAATATACATCAAAAACAAGTGGAAGATGCTGTAAAGATGTGTGCTGCTTGTCATGCAATAATTTGTAATGATTCAAGTGTTGAAGATGCTTTGAAAATATACAATAGTTGAATGTTGTATTTGATTTAAGGAGATAATTTCGTGAGTGTTCTTAATGTATCATTTCTTGGTTCTGAAATATTAGCCAAAGAAATTGGTAAATCTGCAGATTCAAGAGACGTTGAGTCATATGTGTATAAGGAGAGTAATGATGCAGGTGTTCGTATACTTTCATTAGTTCGTCCAGTGACTTATCCTGAAAAATTGAAATCTCTAACTTCTGCATTGACTTTGGGTGATTTTGTTGTTCTTGAGGTAAATACTATCGATGCAAATTTAGGTGAATTATTAGTTGCATGTTATAGTTCAGGAATATCTGATGGAGTTATAATTCCCAATCCACCTGAGGGTGAATGGATTGATGAAACCCAATTAGCAATGTTGGTTAAACAAGCTGGACTTGAAAATTGGCTAATTAAAAAATTAGATGCATTATCTTTAAGAGAATTAATGCTTGAAACTTTAGTAAAAAAGGAAAAAGAATTAATTGAGAGAATAAATGAACCTCTTGTAATAGCAGTGGATCAATTTTTCAATGTTAAAGGCGTAGGATTAGTTGTAATTGGAGGAGTTCGAACTGGTTGTGTTAACAAGCATGATAGTTTGCAAATATTGCCGTCTAATGGAACTGGAATTGCGAGGTCATTACAAGTAATGGATGATGATGTCGAACAAGCTAAAGCAGGAGATAGGGTAGGTATCGCTTTGAGAAATGCAGAAGAGACATCATTATCTCAGGGTGCATTGATTGTAAATAATGATGGAAATGATACAGTAGAAGTTCATCTTAAATCTGAATTAAATTTTATTTCTGCCCCATTTTCTCGTTACAAACCAACTGCTGAAGGAGTAATACACGTTGCAATCGATTTGCAATTTGTCGTAGGAAGAATAGAAATTGTAGATGAAGAAAAAATAATTGTGAAATGGGAATCACCTTTAATGATAAGGAAACATGGATCTCCTCGTTTGTTGATTTGTCAATTAGATACAAAACCAAGAATAATTGGTTATGCAATTGATTATGAAAAATTGGAATGACGGCAAAGTAAAAAACCCATTTAGTGGGCCTTTTATGGTTTAAATATGTATTAAACTTCATAACCTAAGAGTTACCCTGACACTTTAGGATGCACTCGGATGAGCCAAAAAAGGCTCGGCCAGAAGGAGTGGAGGGAGAAGTTCTCTCTACATTCAAAATGGCCGGCTCTCAAGGTAATTTACGTACTGTTTTAACACCTGATAATGTTATTTTAGAACGTAATAGTGGTAATTATTTGCGCTTGTCGTACAATAAAGTTGAAGGAATGCGACATCATCAATTTCATATAATACCTCATTGGTTAATGGCGATTGGATTGTTAATGATTTACTCATCTCTTCGAATTCTTACTGGACAAGTGCAATTGTGGATTGGGGTTATAGGAGCGGGAATAATAATTTCTTGGTTAGGTTTTCGTAAATCAGCATTAACAATTGATAGTGGGGATGCTGGAAATTACACTTTATTTGGTCCTGAATCCGATTTGATAAAATTTAGATTAATGACAGAGAGAATAAAGGATGGGATTCCTTTTGATGAAGCAAAAGAAGGACTTGATGAATTAGTAATGTCTGAATATCCGTCCTCAGGAGTATTTGAAGAATTAATTGAAACTATTGATATGGATTCTCCAAGCAATACTGATGCTCTTACTATGGCAATGACTGATCTTATTAATCAATCACAAGACGAAGAGAAGGAAGAAGAAATTGAACATATTATCTTGGAAGAACCAGCAACCATTTCTAGGGATCCAATGCATCATGGTTCTATTGAGAGAGCAAGAAGAGTTCAAACTGAAAATCGACCACCTCCTGCACATTCTGGTTGGGCGAATGTAGCTAATAGGACTGAAATACTTAGAGCTGAAAATAATAATTATGTAAATAGTAATAATCCACAATATGTTTCAAGAGAGACAATACCATCAGCGGATGAGCCATTTAATTTGTTTGGTTTCAATTTAGAAGAATCAGATCATCAAGAAGAATCATTCAATATGTTTGGAGAGTCATACGAACCTTCACAAACTCAAAATTATGATATTAATGAGGACAGATATCCACCTTCATCATTTTCCATGTTGCCTGATTCGGTTCAACCACAAAATAATCAATTTAATCAACAAATAGAGGGGAATCCAAAAACATTCTTACATAGTTTCCAACAAACAGGTTATACTAATTCCTTAAATCAACTAGGGGTAACTTTGGAACATTCTGAAAACAATACTTCGATTAAACAAACATCCGAATTTGAAGGACCAGGAATAGTTTCACAAGCTAAAGGAGTTGAAGAAGTTCTTGACGCAGAAATAGTTTCTACGTTAAACACTGAAGGGTTAAAACGAATTACATTAAATGAGAGAAATAAACATTTGAAGAGGGTAAATGTGACAAAATCACCTGTAAAACGTATGTCTCTATTTCAAATAATCAAATCATCACTTAAATTTACAACTCCTGATTTTTTACGTAATAAAGCTACCAATATTAGTAATGAATTAAATGAAGAATTAATTGAGGATGTGGGTCCAAATATGACTATGGATGCATTAAAAATTCAAGCGCATCAAACACATGAAGCACAATTAGCAGATGCATTAAGAAAAATCAATGATGAAGAAAATACGATGGAACAATTTCTTGAAGATATATCTCCAGATTTAGTTGAGCCAGAATTACCATCATCATTTCAAGAATTAAAGTCATCCAATACAGATGAAAGTAATGCACTTTCAACCACAGGTGTTGCAAGATTGGATTAATCTTCAATTAATATTTCTAAATATTGTTCATATCTTTTTTGATATTGCACATTTTTCAATTTTTCAATTCCTTCAATCCCTAGTTCTTCAAGGGTGAATGAAGCAGTAACATTTGCATGTATTAAAGCGTCATATAGTTCATTTCTAGTTGGGATTTTACTGGAATTAAGCGATAAATTTGCAAGTAATGCACCAGCAAATGAATCTCCACATCCAGTAGGATCTACAATATTTATTGTAGGATATGCAGGTAATATAATGGATTCTTCTTCAAATAATGCTAACACTCCATCCGCCCCTTTTTTTATTATTAGTATTTCAGGACCTTTCCCGGATTTCTTTCCACCAGTTAATGCTTCACCTGAGCGGATTAAATTCCCTGCATCAATTAGGTTTTCACATTCAGCTAACATTTTAACTTCATCAGAATTGAGAATTGCCATTTTAACACGGCGAAGTATTATAGATAACTCTGTAGTATTGTTATTAATCCATAAATTCATAGAATCAACGGCCGCGAATTTTAATGGCTTACTTTGATTAAGTACACTTGATTGAATTAATGGATGCATATTTGCACAAAAAGTAATCTCTGGTGTTTGAAACTCATGCGGTACTACTGGTTTAAAAGATTCAAACACATTCAAGTCCGTGGATAGCGTTTTTGCTTGACTCATATCTCCAGAATAACTTCCAGACCAACGAAATGTAAGTCCATTTTCTTGTTTAATGCCTCTTATATCCAGCCCTTGTGCTGTTAATCTTTTCAAATCAGATTCAATAAAATCAGTTCCGATTACACCTACTAAGCCAATTTGATTAATCGCATCATATTCATGTCTGTTCATATATCTTGCAGCAGAAATACCTGCATAAATTGCAGAACCCCCTAGTGTGTTTTCAATTGAATTAGTTTCAGTTTTAATCGAATCATAGGCCAAACTACCCACAATTAAAAGTTTCATATGTTTTTCACCCTAACAAATCTTGATGTTCGTCAATATAATGTATTGTTATGTTTTGAGAATTAAAATCAACTTCGTCAAGAATTCTCAAATGTAATGGAATTAATGTATCTACTCCTTCTAACCTTGTTTCAATTAATGCAGAGCGCATACGTCGTATTGCTTCATCTCTTGTTTTACCCCATACAATCAATTTAGCTAATAATGAATCAAAGCATCTTGGCATATCATATCCTATATGTGCATGAGAATCTACTCTTATGCCATAACCATTGGGAAAATGACAATCCCATAATCTTCCAGGAGATGGGATGAAATTTGCTGAGTTTTCTGCATTAATTCTACATTGAATTGAATGACCATTGATTTTCACATCTTCTTGCCTAATTAGTAATGGTTCTCCTTGAGCAATTCTTATTCCTAATTCTACAAGATTATGACCTGTAATCATTTCAGTTATAGTATGTTCAACTTGTACTCTCGGATTTACTTCAAGGAAATAGAATTCACCATGTTTATCTCGAAGAAATTCAAATGTTGCTAGTCCTTTATAGCCTACGGCTTCTGCACCTTTGCATACTAATTTACCAATTTTTTCACGATCCTCTTTAGTAAGCCAAGGACCTTCTTCAATTAATTTTTGATGTCTTCTTTGAATAGAACAAAATCTTTCTCCAAAATGAATCGCTTTTTCTCCATCTGCTAATACTTGAAATTCTATGTGTTGTGCACCTTCAATGAATTTTTCAATAAAAACTCTGCCGTCTCCAAATGCAGATTGCGCTCGGCTTTGACATAATTTTAAGGCTTTTTCAAAATCATTTTTTTGATTAACTATTTGCATACCGATTCCTCCCCCTCCTGCAGCGGCTTTAATAATTACAGGATAACCAATTTGTTCAGCTAATTTTATTGCAACTTCAGAATTTTCTACAGGTTCATCACTACCCGCAGCAACAGGTAATCCTGCCTCTTTCATCGCAGCTCTTGCTCGAATTTTATCTCCAAGTAAAGATATGACTTTTGAATTAGGCCCTATGAATGTAATACCCTCTTGTTCCAATCTTGAAACAAACCATGAATTTTCAGCCAGAAATCCATATCCTGGATGTACTGCATCAACCTCTAAACTTTTTGCAGCATTTATTACAGCATCAATTTCTAGAAAACTCGATAAGGGCTCTTTACGATAAATAGGAACTGCAAAATCAGACATTTGAACTGGTAGACTACCTCTGTCTTCTCTACCGTGTATTATGCCCACTTCAATACCCATTTCTCTGCATGCTCTTAGGATTCTCAGAGCGATTTCGCCGCGATTGGCTATGAGTATGCGTTTGAATCCCATAAAGAGGGCAGATGTTTGACCGCCTATGAGTTTTAGTAAACATCTCTTAGGTAACGTTTTTCTTCTTTCATCATTGTTTGTGTAACAAAATGAGTTGCATCATCCATATTCATATTTCCATGTTCCGAACAAATCTTTATGAGTGCTGCATGAACATCTTTAGCCATGTAATTTTTATCCCCACAAACATAAAAATAAGCTCCATTATCAATCCATTCCCATATTTCTTGAGCATTTTCAAGCATTCTATTTTGTACATATATTTTTTCTGCTTGATCTCTTGACCATGCGGTTGTAAATCTATCAAGAGTACCATTTTCTAACCATGTTTCAATTTGGGTTTTGTAATAGTATTCTGTGGCTTCATGTTGGTCACCAAAAAATAACCAATTTTTGCCGGTTGCTTTATCATATTCACGTTGTTCAATAAATGCTCTAAATGGTGCAATGCCCGTACCTGGTCCAACCATAATTATATTTGTTGATTTATCTTCTGGAAGAACAAATGATTTTGTAGGAGACATATATACTCCAAATTTAGTTTTTCCAACATCAACTTCATCGGCTAAATAACCAGTACAAAGTCCAGCACGTTTACGATTATGATGTTCATATCTCACAATTGCTATGGTTAATTCTACTTCACCAGGATGTGCATCAGGTGATGAAGCAATTGAGTATAATCTACCTTTAAGTTTATCAAGATTCGAAAGAAAATCTTCAGGTTGATTAAACTTTAGTGATGGGAAATCTTGTAATGCGTCAATATAATCTCTGGACCAGATATAGTCTTCAATGGCATCATTATCACTAACAAGAAGTTCTACTTTTGCTAAAGGATTATTTGCACTTTGTACGGGATATTTTTGAGGTAAAGAGCCAACTTCTCCATTCCACTCCCAGGAGGATTTTTTTTCTTTTTCTAAACTTTTTCTTACACTTTTTACGAGTTGTATTTCTACAGTATTATTTGAAGTATCATCAGATAATAATTGAGGTAAAGCTTTTACGAATTTTTTATTTAAACGATGTATTTCATAATCTTTTTTTAATGCGTCATATAAATTAGTTGTTCCCGAATGTGATTCTACTTCTTTGGTTTTTTCAAACCCTAATATTTCAATAAGTTGATTTACAGTATCAGGTGGATTTTCAGGAATAATTCCTATTGCATCGCCAACTTTGTAAGTCATACCACTTTTACCAAGAAGTATACTCACATGTCTTGTTTCTTTAGTTGCTCCAGGGCCATTTAATATTTCTTTTTCACTTATTGTGGTTGCATATGGATTCTTCATACTCCAGACTTTGCTCATTATTCCCACTTCGATATTTTTGCCGACCATTATCCCATATATAATCAATATTAATTTTAAAAATTGTTTCCGTCAAACCAATATGTGATTGGGTTTTGTCATGGCCATGGTCCGATTTGAGTTTCTCGGGACGGGGAATGCTTTTCTTCCTCAAGGACGTTATCATTCTCTACTTTTAATTGAGTCAGAAATTCTTATTGATGCACCACCTACAGTCCTTGCAAGTTTACGTCGAAGAGAATTAAGTCCAAGTGATATAAAAACGATTATGATTACTCATTGGCATGGAGATCATGTATTTGGTTTCCCATTTTTGATTTTAGAACAAAAATATATTTCTGATAGAGATTCCAACTTAATTCTAAATGTACATTGTCCACTAGAGGGGGAAGAGAAATTAAGCGTATTATGTGAACTTGCATATCCTGAATCATTAATGGATCGCATGAAAAATAATGTACAAATTAGTGAAGAATCTTCTGGAGAGGTTTTAGGAGTAAATGGATGGAATTTTGAAAGATTCAAAGTATTACATGATGAAATTGTAGATCCTCATGGATATGTTTTAACACATAAGAGTGGGTTTAAGATAATGCATACGGGAGATTCTGGGCCTTGTGAGGCAATAGAATCTAGAGTAGGAGATTGTGATGTTGTTGTAATTGAACTGGGAGTCCCTGATCATGTAGTTGTTCCAACTCATTTTAGGCCAAAAACACTTGCAGAATTAGCAAATAAATTCCCCCAAACAATATTTTTAGTTACTCATCATTATGCTGACGACATTAATAGTGGAAAGAAACCATATCTCTCTAATGATTTGCCGAATTTGCCTAATAATGTTATACAAGTTTGTGATGAACAAAAATTTGAATGGGATGCAGGGATATTTAGAAAATTGTAATTTTTAGAAATTTCAGATGTTATTTTTTTAATAATGACCATTGACTTTATATCGTATGAGCAAAAAAAATCTAATGCATTTACATTTACAATTTCGCCTTCAAATTTTTATCATCGGTTAGGCTTATTATATGGCCTCGGAGTAGGCTCTGCCAGCACGCTCGTGCGTCGGGGGCCAAGAAACATGAATATAGTAACGGAGGTCGTTTCTTGACGAAAAATATTTTCGATTCTCCACTCGACACACCCTCCTTATTTATTGACAAAGAAATTCTTAGACATAGTCATGTTCCAAAAGAATTGCCTCATAGAGATTCAGAGATAGAATCTATCCGATTTAATCTTGTTGAGGCTTTGAAAGGACACATTCCCTCGAATATGATTTTGTATGGAGTTACAGGAGCAGGGAAAACGGCAGTTATCAGATTTATTTGCGATCAATTAATTGCTAAAGGAAATGAATTAAAGAGAGTAGTTAACCCATTAATTTTGAATTGCCGTAATATTGACACACAGTATCGAGTACTTGCTCATCTTGGAAATTCATTAATTGAAGATTTTGAAGAAAAGATACCCTTTACAGGTTGGCCAACAGATAGAGTATTTGGGAAATTAGTAAAAAGGATGGATGTAATGGGAGGCGTTCATGTAATTATACTTGATGAAATTGATCATTTAGTTAAAAAATCGGGAGATGATTTGCTTTATAATTTAACTAATTTGAATGCAGATTTGAAAAATGCAAGAAGTTGTGTTATAGGCATAAGCAATGATTTAACATTTACAGATTACCTTGATCCAAGAGTGCGCAGTAGACTTGGTCAAGAAGACGTTGTTTTTGCACCATATAAAGCAAGCCATCTTGAAGATATTTTGAGAATGAGATCTGAAGTTGGTATTTCTGAGGATACAATAGATGATGGAGTCATACAACTTTGTTCTGCTTTAGCTGCACAAGAGCATGGGGATGCTCGTAGAGCACTTGATTTACTAAGAGTCTCTACTGAAAAGGCAGATCAAGAAGGTTCAGCGACAGTTTGCGAGAGACACGTAAGAATGGCTCAAAATCAAATTGAATGTGATCAAATAACCCCTGTTATCGCAACATTACCATTTCAACAAAAGTTGGTATTATATTCAGTTTTAATTAATGAGGAAAATGGCTTGAATAATATTGCAACAGGAGAGGTTTATGAAGCATACAAACAATCATGTCGTTTTGCTGGTGTAAATTTCCTTACACAACGTAGAGTTACGGATTTAATTTCAAATTTAGATATGTTGGGGTTGATTAGCGCTAAGACAGTTAGTCGAGGACGTTATGGTAGAAGCAAAGAAATCAATAGTTGCATTCCTACAACAATTATCGCATCAGAAATAATGCGTAATGCCGATCCGGGGATGATTCCAGTAGTTCAAGGACGTTATCGTTTACAAACAAGGCTTTGACAATTATTAAACCGAGTTGCTAGGTCGCAGGGCTTAATGAGTGACACAGCAGACAACAAATTAAGTGGCTTGCTTAGACCTAGTGCTAGAATTTCAGGATGGTTGTTTATATTATCTATGTGGGGTTTAGCTTTATGGTTGTTAAATATATTACATATGGCTACTCCTACTGGAGATAAGGTTGTTTGGGGTAGTATTCTTTCAATAGGATTGGTAGGTGGAGACTATATTTCTTCAAATCCAGATTTCAGGCCATTTAGTGATGGAATATTTCTTATTATTTGTTTAATTGGAACATTTTTAGGCTCTAATGGGTTAATGTCTAATGTAGAAGGAGGCATTAAAGGTTGGTTAATGGCGATAAAAGAGACCTTTTGGCCATCTTTAGTAGATACCACAACAGAGGGTGGATTGAGAAAAACAGTTTCTGTTTGGTTAATGCTAATTGGTATTGGTTTTTATGTTGTTACAGGGATAA
>CAZMJH010000006.1:0-15560 GCA_964566595.1 uncultured Candidatus Poseidoniales archaeon | reverse complement strand
AATCCAATTTAATGTTGTTAATGTTGAATTGCTACTTGGATAGTTTGTCCATGAATAACCTGCGGGAGGAGTAATATTAACAGGATAATCATACAAAGTAACCTCTAAAGAATAACTATTTCCCACAGTTAAACCAGTAACTGCTGCTTCTGCACTATATTTGTCTGGCATTGTAAGTGAAAGTGTGGGAATTGTTGCAGGAAGTGCAGTTGATTCAATAGTTATCCCATAAGTGTTGGTATCTCCACCAAATCCGTAAACACGCACATAAAATGAAGGATTGCTTGCTGGACCTATTGTTGCTGAAACAAATTCATTATCTGTAGCACTGTAAGATCCATCTTCAAGAGTCATTGCAGCAGAATTGTGTAATTCAAGGTCTAGATCACCATCCACATCTAAAAACGTAATGTTGACCCAATATGTTTCACCCGGCAATACAGTGAAATTGAATATGTCTTCATCTGTAGAACTATGAATAGTCAAGTTATTATCATAATATGGCACTGTAACTGATGAAGGTATGCTTGAATTATCATTAGGTTCAAGATAATCTGCTGAGAGATTAGTTCCACCAGTTCCATTTCCTGAAGAAGTAGGGAATTTCCAAATAGTGAGTGTCCAATTACCAGCACTGCCTGCAGTTGCCTGAATTTGCAAATAAACCAACGTACCAGAGTAGGTTGTTCCATTAGTAGAAACATTTTCCGGATTACCCATACCGGTAGCATCGTCCACTATATTAGTGGAAGTGTTATCGTACATGATGAGTTCAAAATCATTGCCTGTAGCAAATGAAAGTGATGCTGCGACGCCTTCATTTGAACTATGAGATACCCTCAACCAGTCATCTGTATCGTTACCACCAATATCTCCAGTAAGCACGATTGAACCACTAAAGATGTAATTTGTTGTATTAGTGGGTGTGTTCGGGAAATCTGCACCACTCCCTCCATCATTCTGATTAGTAGGCGTTGTTGTTCCAGAAGAAATAGTTGTAGCAAATGTACTATAATTATTATTGTTCAATTCATTTTCTTCAGTTAAATTTCCCCAACCATCTGCCCATACTATCCAATAATAATTCCCTGTAGTCAATGTTGTTGGGATTGTTACATATTCTGACATACTTTGAGATGAACCAGAAGAAAGAGTAGGTCCTTGAATTTGAACATTAAGTATTGTATCTAAGGTATCATAAATTGTATCTGTTGACAAAATTATGGGAATATCGTAAGAAGAATTTGTAGCAGCAGGACCGATGTTATTTACGTTAAAATCGATTTGTACTATATCCCCTAGATTTGCTGCAGATGGACCAACTATAGAATCTACAGTTAAATCAGGTTTTGGAGAACTATTATTTGTCCAAATATCTAATCCATATGTTCCATCTCCAGTCCACCAATTTACCCAAATAAAGTAAGTCCCACTAGAATTTCCACTCATGAAAAATACACTTTCTAAAGGATCAAAATATTCTGAAGCGTCAATAAAGGTTGTATTGGTTGAATCTTTAATGTATAAATCAAAATCTGAACCTATTGGCACAGTTAATTCCACACTTACATCCTTGTCTGCTGAAACATCTATTTCATAAAAATCCGCCCAATCAGAAATATCATCAATACATCCAGTAGTGCTCAAGGTGATATCTGTCCCAAGATAATAGCTGGTTAAATCTGAATTTCCAACGTCTCCTCCCGTACCTGCATCATTTTGAGGTGAGGAGCAAGCAACCTTGGCTCCATTTCCTGGAGTTATTCTTTCACCCAATTCAAAATTTACACTTGCGTTGTAATCTACTCTTTCTGCAGATGCACTTGTAGGAACTATTGACAACAATATAGAAAAAAGCAGTAAAGTTACAATTAATCCGGAATTTCTTTTTTTCGATTCATAATCCATGTGGCTCATCTCACGCTATAATGATATCCTTTATCAAACCTAACATGCACAAAAATATCCATCCGTTATGGTTTCATACTCATACCTTGTGGGATATGCGATAGCATGGGCAAAAATGATGAAAATGAAGATGATGTAAATTCAATTCTTACTGAAGAATTAAGGATTCTACTAAAACAAAAATTACCCATTGTTGCCAACGTTTGTCTTGTTCTTTTCATTGGAGGTTTTGTTCTTCAATCCCTTGCTCCGGTACTACAACCATTTGCAATGGCAGCTCTTGTATATCTGATATTAAGGCCTGGTGCAAAATATTTGATGAGAGAGTTCAATATGCGTGAAGGGTGGTCATATTTCTTTGTATTATTAATGTTCATTAATTTACTTGTAGGAGTCTTTATTGCAATTGCATATAATGTGCAAGGATACATGGAAGATGGGGGAATTGAAACTCTTGAACAAAATTACCATGAATTATATTTGACATTAAATAATACTGGACTGAATGTTAGTAGTCTTGAAGATCCGTTTAATTCAATTGGAGCTGAACAAGGAGCAGGTTTCATAGGGACTTTAGGAGGTTATGCCTATAGTGCAATAACTATGATTTTATTTCTTGTTTTCATAATTTATGAGATGCCTTATCTTGAAGGACGTGTCGCTAGAGCATTTCCTGGAAATAAGGCGAAAAGTATTACAAATGTTACGAGAAAAATAGAGGCAAGTGTAAATGCATATCTTATGACTAAAACAAACGTAAGTATAGGAACGGGAGTATGTACTGGAATGTTATGCCTCTTACTTGGTGTTCCTCTTTGGTTTGTATGGGGCATCCTTGCGTTTTTATTCAATTATGTTCCATATATCGGTTCAATTATTGCATCAGTGCCTGCAATAGTCTTGGGATTCCTTGCAATAGGCGATCCCATGTTGGGCCTATTTACATGGGATGATTTTGGTGGCCAATGGGTTGCTGGTACAATCGTGTTAGTTGTAATTACTGCCAATCAACAACTTTGGGGCGCAGTAATTGAAACAAAATGGACTGGGAATCAATTAGATGTTAGCCCTGTTCTTTTACTATTGACATTTGCTTACGGAGGATTTGTATGGGGCCCTATTGGAATGATTCTTTCAGCACCAATTACCGTAATTATAAAGATAATTCTTGAAAATATTGAACCTACTAGGCCAATAGCAATATTGATGCAGGAAAGAGTCAGAACACTGCGCGAATTATATGCAGACGCATATAATGATGGCCATATGGATAAAGCAGAAGCAGGAACTATTGCATTAATGTGTTCAGATTTAGGAATCAATGAAGATGAAGCGATATTAATTGCTGCAAGAGCTGCATTTGATAGTGCTGTAAAAAATAAGAGGGTTTACCCTAATGATGTTGAAATGAAAATGATTGCAAAGGCTTGTAAGATTCTCAAATTAACAGATATTGAACAAGAACGAGTATTAGGTGTATTGGATGATGGCATAATCACATCCACTGAGGCCGAAATGTTAGACAATATATTTTCAGGCCAAATTGGCATATTTGGAATTGAAGAAGAATAAATTCAATAAAATACTGAATCTCTATTTCCTGGACCTTTGAATCCTGGAGGAGTATTTCTCTTTCTTGGAGGGCCTCTAGCAGATGGGCGTCTTGGTCCACCTGTTCTTTCATTATGTTCTTCTGTATCAAATACCACGCTATCACCTCTTGCTTGAACTACACTTGAAGACATATTCCTAATTCCATCATAACGTTCTCTTTTTTGCTGATTTTTCTTATCTATTCTTGAAAGTAATGCTGTTTTAGAAACTACCCCTCTACCTTCAAAACCACTTGATTCTCCGTCAAGATTTTCTTTGAGTCGTTTCTTTCTTTTTTTATCTGAACCTTTTCCTAAATTTAAACCCGGTAACCATTTGTCTCTTTTGCCTACTAACGGATCCACCCATAAGGGATAACCTAAATCAAGGGGTATATCTGCAATTGGAACTACAATACCACTTAACATTAAATGAGTGCCAACGGGTAAATCTTTGTACTTCACCATTGCTCTTCGTGAACGTAATCTCGAACAATAATCTTTACACAAAGGCATATCTCGATGCCTTACTACTTGACGTAAATTTCCTGCACGTGCCCATAATCCTATTGCACCAATAACTAAAGGAATTCCTAATGGCCCTTCCATATAAATAATCAATAATCCCGCTAAAATCATACAAATGAATAAAGCATTTGTAACAACAAAAGAACCTCTAACTACTGGCCACATATTTTTCTTTAATGCTGGACCCATTGAAATCCACGCATTTGATGCTAAGGCCTCATCTTCTCCTTTACGCCCTAATTTCAAAGCAGCAACAGCATTAGTAGGCATACTATCTATTATACGAGACCATTCCAAACGACTCATTTTCTTAGATTCCGTCGCTATTGAAACTTCAATTAAACCTTCCATTCTTCGATTAATCAAATGTGGTGCTTCTTGTCCCAAAGTAATCAATACTTCACATAAACCAGCAACATAAGGATCATCTGATTCAAATTTACTTAATTCATAATGAATCTCCATAGCCTCAGCTATTTTTCCTAAATCAATAAGACATAATGCTTCAGCAACAAACCATCTAGCTCCTAGCATATCTGGCATCATTGTTTGTACGTCTTTTATACGTTCCAAAGCATCATCACTACGTCCACTTAAACGTAATCTTGCCACATCACCAAGTAAGCCTCTGCGATCTACAGCATTATCAATTCGGGGTTGTTTAGAAGGCCAAGCCATCAACATCGGAAATCTAGAAACTAAATCTTCCAATCTACGACCTCCAGGAGTCAGTTGTAACATTTCATCAACCTCGAATTTACGTAATGGTCCTTTCAAAGCAAACAACGAAGCCACCCACCTTAATTGATCAGATTCCGCATCATTTTCGGGAAGATCATTTAAACGTATTTTTGCTTCTAATAAATCTCTATTTGCAAGCGCTGCTGCAGCAAGTAATTTACGGCACATTAAATCATCTCCTTCCTTCTGTGCAAGAAGATTTACAGCATAATCTTCTGCTCTTTGCCAATCTCCACGACTAGCAGCAAAAAGCATTTCAGTTCTAGCATGTAATTCTCTATCTCTTGAAGCATCACTACGATCAAGCCTTTTCAACACTCCAACTAAATCACTTAATCTGTCTGCCATCAATAATGATAATGCATCTTCACCAGGTTTGGTTCGCGATAATAATTTTGCCATGTCTTTTCTATTTTCAATAATTAAAGCGCCTCCCCGATCTTCAAGTGCAGACAAATCAAAATTCGCTCTTCGCATCTTAAACCATTTTGGTAAAGAAATAAACCAGAAGGGAATGAATAAGGCCTGACCCGCAGCATTAATCGCATAAGTTAATTTTATTACCACTGATGTACTAAGTACTCCACACGCTTCTGCATGAACAGTAGTGCCCTGAATATTTGGTGATATGCCTCCAAGAATCCCATTCAAATGCGAAGTACATACCTCTGCATCAGGTAAAACTCCTGGGAATCTACCGAAAATAGCCATTACTAACAATAAAACAGTATAACCAGTAAAAGCAGAGAAACAAAACGATACGAGAAGCCCCCGATGAGAGGATTCTGCACGTAATGCTCTACCATCAGCAATTACGACTCCTCCGATACCACCTATTGTTCCAAGCCCAATAAATTGCATTCTCACCATTTCATAAACAAAAGCTAAACCAATTAATGTGACATTAAGAATCAAAAATAATACTGTTAATTGGGAAAGAAATTTAGCCACAAAAACATCAGGCACTTGAGAAAATAATTCAATCGAAAGATAACCTAAAAAACCACCTTTTTGAGATAAAGGCATGGTTGCTGCTTCGGGATATACAGACAACGCTGTTGCTGAATGAATAAACAAATCTTCTGGACCAAAATATTCGTAAAGATATGATAAAAATCCGTTTAAAGCGGTGATTGGCATTAATACAATATTTACTAAGATAAATAATGCAAGTAGTCTAGCAGCAAATCCCGGTGGATGGGGATTTAAAGCAGATGCTTGACCTTTTGCACGCTTCCATTTTTGTTGTACTAAGCCATTCCATGAAGAACCCATCACTCTTCCATAAACTAATACTGAAGGAAGTAAAAACAAAACAAGAGTCCAAGCTCTTGTTTCTTCAGGGCTACGACCCAATGTTCGAGTTAAATATACCCAAAAACCCAAAGAAAGTGAAATCAATACAAAACTTACAACAAGCATCAAAATTCTTCTATTTTTTTTATAATCAATTAAATCTGCCTTTCGAGCAGACAATGTTTTTGTAAATTGACCAATTAAAGAAGACACTGGAGAAACCAACACAGGTATTGCAAGCAATACCATTATTAACAACAATACATGTAATGAATATTCCTCTGGTTCAAAAGCAATCTCTCCTGCTAAGATCATTAAACCTGTTACAGCCATCCTGTAAAGAGTCACTCCAAACATAGCTCCATCTTCACCAAGTAATTTTCTAGATTCTTTGAACGTATCTGTAATTCTATGTACTTCATAAATCCCATCATCTGTATAAAATGCAATTTGAACTCTACGTAAAGCAAAAGGCACCCAAAATGTAAAAATTAAAAATGATAATATTACTCCAAAAATGATGGGTATAATATCAGTTGGAAGAAATTCTGAACGGATGTCTGCAACTGCCATTATACCTCCGAAGAACTGTTAACACTACAAACCTTCGATTGAAATAGAGTTAATTTATAGTTAATATAATAACAAAATCCTCTTAGTTAGCATGCCGCTGTGATGAACGCTTAATCCGACTGCTGTTTTAATGACGATTGATGGGCGAACTGAGTGGCTTATTTTTTAGATATACTTACTAATGGTAAACATATAACAGTTTATGTTTCCGAGTGCAGAAGTTGGAGCTGTTTCAAGCAACACTACTGTTTCAGATACTACAAACACATTATATCGCGAAAAAATGTCTCTCCCTCAAACGGAATTAATTTTATCTCAAATCAGTAAACCGTGGTCTATCGTAAAAAGACTAGTGGGGCTAGTAATAATTACCTATCTACTTTCAAATACTATTCTAATGATTGGTTTTGGAATGTTTTTGGAGGGATCTGGTGGATTATTAATGTCATACATAGGATTATTTTGTTCATTGCCCTTATTGTTTATTTTCTTTTGGATAAGACGCCCTAGGTTAATACATGTACAATTAGCAATACCGAATGAAAAAGGAAAACGTATGCACCTATTGCCCAATAACGAAACATTAGTTACTCCTATTCCAACTCTTTTTAGTCATCATTTAGTAAAAGATGCTGGAATGTTGGATATTCCTCCCTCAAAAAATCTTTGGCTTATATTCTCAACCGTTTTGGTATTTTCTATTATGATATTTATTACACTTCTCTCAAATCCTTCTGAATTAATGATTATATTGACATTACTTTTTGCCATACCTGCTTGGTTGGCAGGTTTTAGTATTCCAGTATTTGCTTGGTGGAGTTACTCTACTAGAACTTTGAATATACCGACAACTAGACATCGGGCAGAATCCGCTTTGGTTGCAGGTATGATTTGCACAATTCCAGCATTATTTTTAAACACAGGAGCGGAAATTATTTTCGGTGAATTTTTATTCGGTTATGAATCTGCAATTACTCAAATGGCACTTCTTGCTTTCGTTGCCCCAATTGGTGAAGAATTGTGTAAATTAGGAGCGGTATGGTGGTGTAAAGATTTCATCGATAGTCCAAGAAGGGGATTTGAAATTGGATTTACAGTAGGTCTTGGATTTGCAATGTTAGAAAATTTACAATACATTGCCTTATCTTGGGCTGGTGGGCCTTTGGGGTTTACATTGACATCATTAATTAGGGCAATTGGTTCGATACCAGGTCATGCATTTTGGACGGGGCTAACGGGAATCGGTTTCGCATGGTTTATTTTGAATAATAAAAAACAAAAGAATTTAGATTTGTCTTCCCCTGATAAATCCACAAACGATGAAAATTTATGGCAATTAATAGATTCTAAAACAAAAGAAATAATTGATTCAACAATTGAAAATGAAAATACGTCAAGAGAAATTACTGAAAATAAAAACATATTATTTGTAAAACAAACTGAAGATTTCCAAAATAATGAAAATTACTTGCCTAAAAGCGTAGGAATTGGGCTAATATTGGCAATTTGTGGGCATTCTTTTTGGAATGGAAGTAGTTTTTTTGTAGAATATCTTTTTACAAAAATGGGATTAAATTTACTCATTTCCACCTTTGGAATGATTCTTTGGATTACAATGTTAGTGGGGGGTTTGCTACTTATTGGTCGTTTCATACTTCAAAATGTAAGATTATTGCCCGATAATATGGTATAGATAGTCTTCATCGATTGCCCTGTGCGGGTACTTACTGAAGGTGCACTCCCTGGTGGTTTTGAATCATGGGAAATTAGTTTTGGCATAATTTTAGTGCTTATTTCACTTTCAACAATTGCAAAAGTTCTTGATTTGAAAGGTACTTTAGCTGCTGCAGGTCTTGGTTCTATTATTGGTTTTTTAGGGCATTGGTCTTGGCTTATGATCTTGCTTACATTCCTTACATCAGCTCATTTAGCAACAAAATGGGGTTGGGAACGAAAAGAAAAATTAGGAGTTAATGAATCAGGAAATGGAGCACGAGGATGGAGAAATGTAATTTCAAATGGAGGCATCCCTGGTGCTGTAGCAATTTTTGCTTTCATATTAGGAGAATGGACACTCACATTACCCCTGTATATTTCTACAGTATGTGTTGCTTCCGCAGATACATGGGCTTCAGAATTTGGAAGTCTTGATCCTAGAGTAAAACTAATTGTTTCAAATAGAATTGTACCTCCTGGAACAAATGGCGGTTTTTCTCCCACTGGACAAAAAGCAGCATTTTTGGGAAGTTTACTAATTGGTATTTCAGGATTCATATTTGCTTGGTGGCCAAGTAATTTGGAATTATCTGCATGCATCTTTTGGACTTTTGTTTCTGTAATTGCTGGTTGGTTAGGTTGTCAATTTGATAGTTTAATTGGTGCGCTTTATGAAAATAGAGGTTGGATTACCAAAGGTGGAGTAAACAATGCAGCAATTGCTTTTGGATTAATATTCACTACTATTTTTGTAATGATTTGAATTAACAGAAGGGCTAATTATTCAACTAATCACTACTCGAGGTGTCATGGATGGACCATTTAAGCGGAAGAAATTTCATTTAATTACACTAATTTTCATCCTATTAATATTAATAATCCCTGATTCATCACTTGCTCAAGAAGAATCTGAAATCATACCATTAGGAACTGAAAGTTGGAAACTTCCTGAATTTCACAGAATTTATGTTCAAGAATTACCAACTGAAGAGGACCCTGCAGTATTTGAAACTAAATTAGATCGTACCTATCCCACATCTGCGGAACCTTTAGGTAATTTTGATTTTGGGGCAACTTCAGATACTTTAATTTTTGAAATTTCTTCAAAACCCGCCGTTGAAACAATAAATATTTCTTCAAATATTAGTGTGGATTTATTTGTTAGTCTCTCATTTGGAAGTAGTGCTACTGCTTTTACCTGTCCGGGTTTAGCCACTTCTTTTGATATAGATTTATCACTTGGAGGGAATAATGTTTTACAAGATGTTGTAAGTTCTGAAGGGGCTTTGAGACATAATGATATTAGAAAATACTCTACAGATATTGTTGAAACTAATTTACTAATCCACGAGGGAGATACATTTGATTTGGTTGTATCTGTAACTCATCCGTGTCCCTCAACACGAGGAACCTTGTGGTGGGGAGGTTTAGAAACTACCACTGGAATAGTAATCCAAGGAGATTTACTAAAACCTAATTTAACAGTTGAAGTTGATGACAATAGAATTCCTCACATGAAATTTATTCCATACTCTCCGTGGGGTATAGATGATTATGATTTTGAACGCTTCGATTTGTTTATATGGGGGCCAATTGATGATGATGTGTATGATACTAATACTCAAGACCAATTTATTGAACACTTTGATAAACCAGACGGAAATACGACCGTAGAAGGTAACCGGTCTGCATTAACATGGGTCGGAAAAACACAATTAGAACCAGGGCACCATTTACTAAAATCTTGTATTCGTTCTATAGACATGAATGATTGGGATACTTCTTCTGTATCAAAATGTCCCGATGCAAGTAAAATGTCTGGAGTAAGTGTCACTTTCATTCAATCTTCATATCGTTTTGGAGTGGAAGATCCTGGAGACGCGGGCACATCTGCAATATTAGTTATCAGCATGATGTGGTTTATTTTCTTAATTGGAAATATTGGACTTTCTTTACGAGGTGCAGGAATCATGCCATGGCCAGTAATGATAATTATGCTCTTAATGACTTTAGCACTACTTCCATGGGCTGCAGAAATTGAAAATATACGAGATACATATTATCGACAAAACGGTCCTGTTCCTGAATTCGATTTGTTAACTCATTCGGGAGATTCCATCAGTTTAAATGAACTGTTAAATGATAAAGATGCTCTTGTACTTGGAGTGTATCAACTGGATTCACCAAATTCTCAACAACAATTTAATGAATTCATACTATTAATTGAAAGTTCACCAGACATAGCAGTTGCACAATTGGCAACAGGAAATAATGTTAGAGCAATTGATTTGGATGCCCATTCAAATGTAGTAAATGGCACTTGGCCACTCTTAATGGATACATCAAATGGAGTTATTGCATCACAATTACCTACTGGTTCAGGAGATGCAGTCTTAATAATTGATAATTCAGGAACTATTTCTTGGTCAAAACCTGGTGTTGCTGGAAAAGATGAACTCATTGATGAATTAGAAAAAGTCGGTTCTGGTGGATCCTATAATAATCTTACATCATTATTAGGACTAATTATTATTGCTGGAATTCCTTCTATATTTTATGCATTACCAAATAAGGAACTAGAAAACAAAGAAGATATTATCGAAAAAGCACTATTCCCTGGTTCAATTTGGGCTGGAACAATTTTTGGAGGGGCTATTGGTGCATCAATTGTAGTATTGCCTCAAATTATTCTCTCAATAATTGGATTTTCTCCAGGGATGTGGTGGATAGCTGAACTCATACTTTCTCTTTGGTTTATTTGGCATGGAATTGCACTAGTATGGTTACAAAAAATTCCAGAACTAAAATTCATGGTTGACAAAATATATCCACAGTTACCACAAATATATCGCCAAAATCGTGGCAAAAATTCTACTTTAAGAGATGCTGAATTAGGATTATTTATTGCATGGATTGCATGGACAATTTACCCCATGTTTTTCATACAAATGGTTACAACACCAGTACTAACTAGCATAATAGGCATTTTTATTGGGGTTTTTACAGGGGTTGTCGCACTAATTTTCTTAGGAATAAATGTATTATTTAGTAGAGTTTTCGCAGCATCTCTTGGAAAAATAAGTGAGTTGTTTGGAAAATTAAGTGAGCCCTATATCTCAAAACATGTGGGACTAATGATAATACCCATGAGCATAATCATGATTATTAATTCAATATTACATATGATTTGAAAATATTTGAAAATTAAATATTTCAACTACTAAATTTTTTTAATGAATTACACAAATCTTTCAAAACTTCTTCGGGTTCTTTCGCCTTAGTTACTCCAGAGGCCAATAATACTC
This sequence comes from uncultured Candidatus Poseidoniales archaeon, assembly GCA_964566595.1. GTDB lineage: Archaea > Thermoplasmatota > Poseidoniia > Poseidoniales > Poseidoniaceae > MGIIa-I. Next base: position 3,901 of record CAZMJH010000006.1, on the reverse strand, counting down.
CTATAGTTCCAAGTTCAATTGCCATCTTAACATCATCGCCATTCTTGACGCCAGCACCAGTAAGTACATCTACCTCAGAATTTACTGATTTTACTGCCTCAACTGTATTTTTAATAATATCTGGATCTGCTGTTGTAACTGATATATCTCCACCAATTAATTCAGGGGGCTCAACAGCAATCATATTTGGCCCAAATGCAGCTATTGCTCTAGCTTGTTCCACATCCGCAGCACAGACACAAGTAATCATCTCTTCTGGAATTAATTTCAATGTATTCTCAATTGTTTCAAGAGAGATTTTATTTTCAGCGTGATTCAATAATGTGCCAAATGCCCCATGATATTGAGCATTTTGCGGAAGTAATGAACCAGTATTACTTCCAACTTCAATTGCATCTAAATGTTGGCACCACACTTCTAAATTCTCACATTTTGAAGATATTGAGGATAAATCAAAGGCTGAAACCGCAGCAACAAGTCGCACATCATATTCATTAGCAATAGTGTCCATTATAGCCGCTAATTTGTTAGCCCTATCCCCAAATGCTTGAGGATGTGTTTTAAAATTAACACAAATCAACGGCTTGGTCATTGAGCATAGCAGAAGCATCTACTTTTTGACTTTCACTGATTCGGATAACATCCTCCTTGCTGTTTCCATCCATCAGGAACTATAGCATTATAATCCACAATTACATGTTCTAACTTACAATTTTTCCCAATTTTTGCATTTTCTCCAACAAGTGTATTTCTAAGAGTACTACCTTCACCAATACTAGATTCTCTTAAGATACATGATTCATAAATATGTGCTTTTTGAATTATACAATTATTAGAGATATAAGAACTCTTCATCTCCGTATCAGTTATTACACAATTATCATTAATCCAATTATTATTCTCATTTAAACCAGAACTCCAACGTCCAACATTAAAACAAGTGTGACAAGATTCTAACCATGACGAGGGGGTTCCCGCATCAACAAAATATCCTTCAAATTCAAATCCAAGCATTTCACCTTCTGGTGCGATTTTTGTAAATACATCCCTCTCCATACTGTGAGGGCCTTTTGGCATAATATCGAATATTTTTGGTTCAAGAACATATGTGCCAGCGTTAATCAAATTACTAAAAGCCTCTTCTAATTTCGGTTTTTCTTGAAATTGAATTATTTTTTCATCACCATCAATTTTTACCACCCCAAATCTAGTTGGATCATCTACTTCATAAAGTGATATTGTTGCTAAAACATCTGAATTTTTGTGGGCACTTATTAAAGAACTTATATCTAAACTTGTAATTAAATCTCCATTTATTACTAAGAATGTATCTGAAATATGTTCTTTACAATTTGCAATTGCACCACCAGTTCCTAATGGTTCTTCTTCTGGTTGCACTATTACTTCAAAAGGTAAATTTAATTTTTCAAAATAATTTTTGATATCATCTACACGATATCCTGCAGCAATGATAACTTTGTCAACTTCATTTATAGGCAATAAATCTAGTACCCTTTCTACCAATGTTTTGTCTAACAGTGGTAATAACGGTTTAGGAATATGTGAAGTCCAAGGTGCTAATCGAGAGCCGAACCCCCCCGCCAAAACAATTACTTGCACAACACTGCGAATAACTATGTTATCATAAACAACGCGATTAGAGATTAATGATTAATTAGATTAGTTCAAAGACGGGTTTTGATTCGGATACATGTGAGCAGATGAATATACACGAATTTCAAGGAAAACAATTATTCAGAAATTATGGTTTACCAGTACAAGATGGTATACATTGTAAATCTATTGAAGAAGCAATTGATGCTTATGATAAACTAGGGAGTGAAATTGTTGCTGTAAAAAGTCAAATTCACGCTGGAGGAAGAGGGAAAGGTATACTTTATGACCCTGAAACACAAACTAAAATAATGGAAGGTGGTGTTAAAATTGCTTTCAATCGTGAAGATGTTGAAAAATATGCAAAATCTATACTTCGAAATAATTTAGTTACAAAACAAACCGGTCCGAATGGTAAAATTGTAAACAATTTGTATATTGAATCTGGTTGCTCAATAGCACATGAATACTATTTAGCAATATTAATCGATCGTGAAGAAAAAATGCCCTTAATTATGGCCTCAACAGAAGGAGGAATGGATATTGAAGACGTTGCAGAAAAGACTCCTGAGGCAATACATAAGATTCACATTGATTTATCTCAAGGTTTATTGGACACTCAGATAGAATCACTATGTAATTCATTAAGATTAAATGAAGGCGCATCAGAATCATTTTCAAAAATGATTAATGGTTTATTTTCACTATTTATGGAAAAAGATTGTTCAATGATAGAAATTAATCCGCTTGTTAGAACTGAAAAAAATGAAATGGTCCTACTTGATGCAAAAATAGGATTTGATGAAAATGCTTTATTTCGTCATTCAGATATTCTAGAACTTAGAGATTTATCTGAAGAAGATGCAACAGAAGTACGAGCAAAAGATACCGGACTTTCATATGTGAAACTAGATGGCAATATTGGTTGTCTGGTAAATGGAGCAGGTTTGGCAATGGCTACTATGGATGTAATCAAATTATACGGAGGAGAACCTGCTAATTTTCTAGATGTAGGAGGGGGGGCTAATGAAGAACAAGTTAAAACTGCATTTAGTATAATTTTAGAAGATGATTCAGTAAAAGGAATTTTAGTAAATATCTTTGGAGGCATTATGCGTTGCGACATTATTGCAAGAGGAGTTATTAGTGCAACACAAGCATTGGAACTAGATGTTCCTTTAGTAGTTCGACTTGTAGGAACCAATTTTGAAGAAGGAAGAAAAATTCTTTCTAAAAGTGATTTGAATATTCATACAGCTGAAACTTTAGCAGAAGGTGCACAAAAAATAGTTGGTTTAGTAGGGGGTGAAAATTAATGAGTATTTGGATTAAAGAAAATTCTAAAGTATTAGTACAGGGAATTACCGGAAAACAAGGGACATTTCATGCTACAAAAATGGCTGAATACGGCACTAAAGTTGTAGGAGGGGTTACTCCTGGAAAAGGTGGATTGAGTATTGATTTAGGTGTTTATGAAGTCCCTGTATGGAATTCAATGACTGAAGCTATTACTGAAACTTCTGCTGATGCAAGTGTAATTTATGTTCCACCACGTTTTGCAGCTAATGCTATTATAGAATCTGCAAATGCATTCAAAGAAATTAAAGGGGAGGGAGTCATTGTTTGTATTACAGAAGGCATTCCCACTTTAGACATGGTAAAGGCATCTGCACATGTTGAAGGAATAGAAAGTGTACGTCTTATTGGGCCAAATTGCCCAGGAATAATTACTCCCGGTGAAAATGGAGGTTGTAAAATTGGAATTATGCCGGGACACATTCATGCAAAAGGTAGAATTGGAATTGTTTCAAAATCGGGAACTTTGACTTATGAAGCAGTTGCACAAACGATGAGTATTGATGAAGGACAAACAACTTGTGTAGGTATCGGAGGAGATCCAGTAAATGGAACCGGTTTTATTGATTGTTTAAAGGCCTTTGAAAATGATTTAGATACTGTAGCAGTAGTAATGATTGGTGAAATAGGAGGTAATGCAGAAGAAGAAGCAGCGGAATGGGTTTCTAAAAATATGTCAAAACCAGTTGTTGGTTTTGTAGCAGGAATGACCGCGCCTCCTGGAAAAAGAATGGGGCATGCGGGAGCCATCATAAGTGGAGGTAAAGGTACAGCATCAGAAAAAGTAGCTGCAATGGAATCTGCTGGAATTTCATGCGCCAAAGATCCTTCAGAAATTGGAGAAGTACTTCTTAATGCACTTAAAAAAGCAGGATTAAGATGATTAATCAACTTTCAACTTAATTTTTATCGAGAAGGACCCCTTTTTGGA
>CAZMJH010000005.1:0-15700 GCA_964566595.1 uncultured Candidatus Poseidoniales archaeon | reverse complement strand
AGATGCGGATGAAAATAAAACTTTCACATCACTTCTATTTATACTCCTCTCTACCATTTCAAACACAATCACATACCCTATAGAGAAAAACAAAGCGGAGAAGAACCATATTGAATTTAAAACATATCATCTTGGTTATCATCAAGGACAAAACAAGAGTTCATTGCCTCCAAATATAATTCATTCATTTGATGCTACACATATGCAATTAATTATCACTAAGTTTTATAAAAAAGGCGAAAGAGAAGATTTTTGGGCTGTTCATGATTGTTTTGGAACTCATGCAAGTGATGTTGAGAAATTAAGAAAAATCATTAAAGATACTTTTATCGAATTATATAATGATTTGAATTTAAAGACTTTTATTGAACAAATTATTGAAAATGAAAATAATAAATTCGGTTCAAAAATCAAAAAACGCCCAAAAGAAAAGATTTATGAGAACGCTAAAGATTTCCTTGGAGATTTAGATATTAATACAATTAAACATGCTAAATATATGATTGGATAATCATAATTAAATTCCGACACATTTGAGAACAATGTCGGATGAAAATTTGGAAGATTGGCAAACTCAGGAAGATGACTGGGATTATGAAGAATGGAAATTATTGGAAGCAAAGGATGGAGAATATAAGTGGACAAATATTTCGGTGAATGCAATTGATGATGACGGATCCTTTTGTTATATTGGTGATGAAGAATCAAAAAATATTGTAGATTGTAGATTTATATCCCCCTGGGGAGAACTTGCCGAAGTTATTTTATTATTTTATAACGAACAAAATCACCAAAGGTATTGTCCTAATTGTGAAACACAAATTTTACCTAACAGGCCAATTTTATTAATGTCTAATGATCAATATTTATATCCATGTAAAAGATGTGAAACAATGGCTTGGTGGCCCATTAATTCAATTAATAATGTGCAAAGATACTACCCTTAATTAAAAATTCTTCCACATATACATGATAATTGAAAAAATTAATTGTAATGAAACTAAGAATGAATTAAAAACTTGTGCAAATCCACAATGTGGTAATATGAGTGGGCTTTATCCTAAGTACAAAATTGAAGAGGTGATGTGCTTATCAAAAGATAAAGCAATATTGGTTTGCATATCTTGTATTTCCCCCTTTAGAACTTATATCAAAAAAAAAGAATGGGATAGATGGTGTATTTATTCAACAGATTATTCTTGCCCCTCTGATGAAAGAGATGTAGAATGGTTTGGTGAGGAACGGAGAACTAACAACCCTATTTCCGAACAATTGAAAAAATGGTTGGGTGAATGTTAATGGGATTAGCTAGAACATTAATTGGAGGCACAATAGGATTAGCCCTAGGAGGGCCCGTTGGTGCTATTTTTGGAGCAATTATTGCTAACGACACCACATCTTCAAGAGGATATGATGATGGATCAGATGTAGGAGATTCTGGTAGTGGGTTGGGTGATACTTGTGATGAGTAAATCTGAAGAAGTAAGCGCCCCCGATTTTCAAGGCCCAGTAAGATTAGGATATAATATTGAATTTTTCAGAAAGATAGGAAGTGAAGGAATTACTTGTGTGGGGGAATATAATGATGATGCCCAACAAATTTTTCGAATATCCTCTAAAAGAGAATACAAACCTTCATATTATAATCAATCATTTATTACTGAAGTAGAACGAGAATTTATAGATTTTTTAAATCATAACCAACTTGGTATTTTGAGGCAAATTATTCCATTAAATCCTTGTAAAACTAGTAAAGAACAAATAGAAAATCTAAAAATAAAAAGTCAGATTTTTTGTAAAATCTTAGAGGATTTATCTATAATGGCTAACATTAAATATATTTATTTTGAAGGGTTAACATTCATAGATTCAGAAAATTATGATTATTGGAGTGAGTTTAGAGAAGAGTTTAAGAAACAATATAAGTTACTTATTAAAAGTCCACAATTTAGTAAAATCGTTTCTCCAATAAAATTCAAAACAATTCACCAAAAAGTATCTAATTATATTAATGAAGATAATTATGATGAATATGATTTATCTGACCGTATTTATTTTCAATGTAAATGTGGAGATTTTTTCAATTTTCTCGATGATTATAATGATGAATGGGGTGAGTGTTGGGACTGTTATCACATAGGAGAGTGCAAAATATGTGGCCATAGTGTTGATTTAAGGTATCCAGAGAATTGTAATGGTTGTGAAGGATATTGGAATGCTATGCATGAATATTCTACATCTTCAGAAGTAGCAGCACTTGGATTTAGAGAAGGGAATTATGATTTGTACAATACCCTGGAGATGTGGTGAGTTTTTTGATAGACAATATTTATGGAGATGAAAGATAATGAATATCAATGAACAATTAAAAAATTGGAGAAACGTATTAAATTTAATTGGAGATATTTCAATCCATCCAAAAATAGATAATAAAAAATCTAGAAAGGCTATAAAATCTTATGCAAAGAAACTATTAAATCATGAAGATATTTTATTATTAGTAGATAATACAGTATTAAGATCAGCTAAACAAGGAATGTTATTAACAAATACCCACCTATATGCATTTAGTAATTACAGTGGAAAATATTCAATTAAATTAGAAAACATAATTTCATTGAAACCTGTATTGAAAACACATTTCAAAATACCATTAGTTGGTATTGAAGTAAATGAAGAATATTTTATATCATTACCAGGACTTAATCATTTGATTAGTGATGAACAGACAAGTGAATCTGCGTTGATAATTTTTCTTGGTGTGTTGACTTCAGTATTGGGATGCAAGATTATTGAATAAATTCTGACACACACAGGCGGAGGCCGAAAAACGATAAAACAAAAGGTGATAAAAATGAAAAAACAAAACAAAATAAAAGTGGAAATAGCAAATATATATGGACATCAAGAATTGATGTTAGATGAAAAAGAAACAATGGAATTAATTGATTCAAATCCAGAACATTGGATTTTTGTTGATAATATGATGGTTGGTCGCGAACACGTTAAAGCTATTGAATTTGATAATGTGATACACATTAGATTAATGCCAGCATTAGTGGGGGGGGCCCCCAAACCCATCAAAAAGGATTATTCTAAAAAATTAGAAGAGGCCCCCCTTGGAAAGTTTGAACATTTTAGACATGATGGATTGCCAGGACATAACGCCTCATTGAGGTGGTTAAATGAAATCTGTAAAACAATTTCTGCTGATGTAGAATATCACCATAAAAACTATTCTAATAATAGAGCATTTGGTTTAAATCCATCATATAATGAGGGTAATCAAATTGAAATATCTTTTGAAGGGAAGAGTGGGAGTATATATTTGGTGAATGTTAAATTTAATTTACACGCCGCAGATGCTTTAGCAACTAAAGTCAGAGAGAATCAAATTTTTTCAGATTTTTTTGAAGAGACGGAAATGCATGATCCATTTTCCAATTGGGGCAAAAGTTCGAATTGGGGTAAAAACTCAAAATTAATTGGCAAATCTAAGATAAATAAATGGCATATTGGTAAAGCAATGTTTAAGGCAGTTGAATTATTTACTTTTGATGTTCATTTGTATTCTTTTAAGAAATCTGATTGGGAATCGATATGCATTGGTCCAAGAAATAGAGTTGAACACGATGCAGACGCAGTTGCAGCATTATTATGTGCATTAGAAAATGATATCGAATCAGCCAAAATAATTGAAATGAATACGTTAAGAAATACATTAAAAGAAAATTTACTTACAAATTGGATATTCAATGTTAAACCTAGTTTGGATTGGAAAAAGACGTGTGATGCCGTTAAAGAGTTATTTGCAGTAGGTGAAGGCAGAGATTTAGAATATGGAGAAGATGAGGTGAGCGGATTCTTAACTCTAGAATAAATCCAAAAATATTGATTGTTGGAATTGGGGGTATTGGGTCAACTTTGGTAGATTTAATTCTTCCAGCATTGGAAATATGTGAATTAGAATCCACCATATATTTAATGGATTCTGATGTTGTAGAAAGGAAAAATTTAGGTCATCAAAAGTTTGTTGAAAATGACATAGGTAAAACCAAAGTAAATACCCTAGTAAAAAGACACACATTTCAAAAATATGTAAATTTAGTTGGTATTATTGAAGATCTAAGAGAACCTTCACAATTAGAAGGTTATGATGTTGTTGTGGTTTGTGTAGATCGCCCACATCCCCGCAGGTTAGTTCATAAAAATATGAAACAATGGCTTGATGTGCGATGTATGGGAGATACATTTATTGCTTTAGATAATATGACGACCGAAAAAGAAATTGAAAATTTTACCCCTGAACACGAACCCCAATCATGTCAATTTTCAAACGCAATTTCTAATCAAAATTTACAATTTGGATTTGTGTTAGCTGCAGCATTCGCAGCACAATGGTTACTCCAAAAAATAAGATATTTCCACAATCTTGTGGCTTATATTCCACCTTCTAAAATTATTAGTATTGCATTTGGAGAATTAAATTCTGAGACATATGGAGGCAAAAACAATGAAAATTAATTTAAGAACAGATGAGATAGTTAATTCTAACTTGCTTAAAGAATATATTAAAAAGTGTTGTATTGATCAAAATTGGATAGCAATATACAACATTAGCGAAATCGCTAAATTAGAATTGGGAATATTAGTAGATAATACAGGAAAATATTGGATTGAATGGGGGGGGCCAGGCTTAATTGAGCATAAACCTCCCATTGGAGCGAAATTACCATTTCAACTTTGGCTACATACTCATCCACATGGGCCTGCCTATTGGAGTATAATTGACAAAAAAGCATTGTTATTATTTTCTTCAATAGTTGAAAAAGCAATAGTATTGGGTAATGATGGTTATTTGCAAGCGGTTCAAAATGAAAATGATTGTAAAAATATTTGGTGGGATAAAGATGAAACGGGAACATATTTTGGATTAAATTGGAAATTTCATTTTTTCACAATGTATCCAGAAAAGGGTAATTACTTACAAAGAATAAGAAGAAGGGAAAGAAGAATTGCAAATTTAATTAGAGCTAAACGAGTACTTGAAGACACCCACCCAGATTTTATGTTTTATATAAATAATAAAAAAAGGAGAGAAATAATATGAAAGAAAAATATTTTGATAGGATAGAAATGGAACTTAATTCCATGATAGAACGATTGGCTAAAAATATGGTGGATGCTGTAGAACATAAAGAATGGGAAGCGGTGTTATTATCTGCAGGAGCAATTATGGATTGTGTAAAAACAGTACATCCAAAAGCATCTGGTAATTTACATAGAATCATGAGTGGTAAATTTAACGGAGAAAAGGAAGTAGATAATTCACAATTATTCGGCTAATCAGCCATAAGGTTTGCAAAATAAAAAGGATAAATTTTCATATCGAATATGCAAAGGATCAACCCGTAGAAATGTCGCAATAATAGTTTCATTGCGGTTTGATGTGTTGGCGACATTACAGAATTCATGTTGTTGATTCTTATCCTTCCTTATGATATATTGTTTACAATATAATAAAATTCTGACACAAACAGGGGAGAATTATGACAAAACTACCACAAATAAAGAAAAAAAGTAAAGGTAAAAGATATGAATGCCGCGGTTGCGGTGAGATGCTATACCAATCCTCAGATGGAGAGGTATATTCAGCATTAAAAAAATACGGGGGGAGGTCTACTTATAAAGAATGGAAACGTCCAAAAAGATGTAATTATAAGGGGCTGATTTAATGGCTAATAGAAATAAAAATATTAATAAATATACTTTAGGAAAAAATGCCCATAAACATAATAAAAATAAAAAATTTAAGTGTAAGGCATTGTATGATAAAGCCGAAAGCAATGAGAATTATAAAAAGATAGATCCAGTACATAAATCAATGAGTTGTAAAACAAATGCACCTTTATATGAAGCGAAAAAATGTATAAAAAAAGCGATATTAAAAAAAGATAACGAAATTATTGGAATTACCTTTATTCATGGAAGCAAGGGAGGAACTGCCATATCAGATTGGATAAGAAATGGGCCCCTCCAAGATTTTTTAAATACTAAAAATATCAAATCTCGAATTTGGTATAGGAACGATTCAGAAACAAATATCGGATTCATTTTTTAACCCATTAATTTCAATAATATTCTATTACCCGCCCGCATTCCTTCAGGAATTTGATCTTTTCCCGAAGAAAGGACATAAATTTTCAAAGAGAATTTGTTAACAAATTTCGAAATTTTTCTAAAATCGCTTCTTCTTGAGCCGAATTAACTTTTCCTAACATCCTCCCCCCCCCTATGATTGATAACACTGTTCCTTTAAATACTGAATTTTGAAAAACAAAACTCCACCATTTTTTTCTGCCCCTCTTGATCAAGATAATACCAAATACTACACGGTCCATCATTCCATTTTTTTTCAAATTGTTTAATTTGGTAAACCTGTATATTTTCAAATTGAGTGTCAAATATATATTCCATAAACGAATAAAAATCAGTATTTGCCAAACCCATTAAAAAATTAGAAATCAATTCATATTTTTCTCGACTCATTATTCCTCTTCCTCCCTTAATTTCATTTCCTTTACTAATAAATCATCTCTTTTTTTAGCAATTTTATTTATGTTATAAGCAATATGATGCAACTCTTTATCTAACATTTCCAAATCTTTCAATAAATCCAATCTCCGATCAGTAATATCATTTATTTCACAATTCAAACGATCCTTTTTTTCAATTAATTTCTTTAAATCTTTACTACATTCATACATTTTGTCGTGCATAACTGGTGGTTGAATGTTGATACCTCTTAAATTTTTAGAAAACAAACATCAGATATAATTTAAAAAACATACACTCCCCATTTCATATTACGCAGTGATTGCTAAGCTTGGTCAACGGCGCTGGGATGAGGTCCCAGTCTCTAAGAGTTCGTAGGTTCAAATCCTACTCACTGCATTTTACCATTATTAGACGATTTAAATCTTGAAGTAATAATCAATAAGATTATTCCCACAACAAATGAAATAATTCCGAAGCCCCACCAAGCCAAAGCAGCAGCCCAAGCAGCATCTCCATAGAATGAATCCATATTCATTCCAATAATAAAAGAAATTGGACCCATTATTATACATAACAAACTTAATCGAAATAATAACAGATCTATTTTCATAATGATTACTTCCCATCATTAAATATTTATAATATTTCACAAATTAAAAATTGTGGATGACGAAATATATTCAAGTAGGGAGGCGTTTGAAGCCGGTATAGAAAAAGCAAAACAAGAAGAAAGATGGAATGATGTAGGGGGGCATTTAAGAGATGCTTGTTTATTGTATACGGATTTAGTAGATGACATTAAAGCAACATTATTAGAGGCTGTAGAATACTTTGAAAAAGAAGGAAATAAAGCCGAACAAGCATGGTGCTATCATGATTTGGGAAGTTGGTATTTAGAGGCAACAAAGGGAACAGAGGCCGTAGAATGGTTAGAAAAAAGCATAGAATTATTTGAAGAATTAGGAGATGTACCCGGAGCCGAAGAGGGTATTGAATCAACACGAGAAGCCTTACGAAATATTTTATCAGACAAACCATTTTCAAGCCAGACCCCGATAACCATAAATCAATTTAAACAAAATGAATCAAACGATCCTACCGATTTACCAGCAATAAAAATGGCTTTGGGATTTTTAATAATGTCATTTGGTTTTGTTGTTGGTACTAAAGATTTAGTTTTACCATCATTATTAATTTGTGGAAGTGGTTTAATAATTTTAATTATCGGCGCTTTGGGACTGTTGAAAGCACGTTTTTCAAAATCATCTATGGGCTGATCGTCTTTGTTTCCCCTTTTCTTTGTGAGAACTACATTCATCTATATTTTCACTACAAAAACTTAGTTTTTCTAATCCCATATTAATTCGAAACTCTTTTTGTTCTAAAATATCTTCACTAATAGTACAATCTTCATAGATTTTACAAGCATTAATCATCATTAAATCTTCGTTTAATTTAATTATTTTATTTGAAATACGTTCTTCAAAAGTAACATCCTCAAAATTATTCCTTTCATACATTTTATTTTTAGCATGACGAAGATGTGGTTTTTCATTAGTAATTGGATCAGCACTATAAGCAGAAATTTCATCTAATTTTTCTAAAAGAATTACTTTCTTTTCATTTAATTTAGTGGAATCCACAGTACATTCTTCAATCACTAGACAAGCATCAATTATCATTAATTCTTCAATAATATGGGTTGCAGCCCGATCCAATTTTTCTTGAGGAATTGTTCTCTCCTCTGTAAATGCATCAAATCCATCAATTGCAGCAACACCAAAAACACTACTTACGACCATCATTAAAGCTGTCATCAAACCGGTTCCGATTGTGCTCATGAATCCGTGATAACAACTTACTATTTTAATTATAACTATTTGTTTTGATTTAAATCCCATTAATTTATTGGCTTATGGACTTTAGATTATTTCATGGGATATGCGATTTCGAAGTTGATTAATAAAGAGGAGAAAATCATCACTTGGATTATTTCCCCGGAAACAATACGTATTTATGCATATATTCTGGTTATTAGTATTGGTTGGATGGTGGTTTACGGCAAATCATTCTCATGTAGATTTACAAGATAATTTATTAATTGATATTTTTGGGTTTAATAGCATATGCATCTACTTTGATCACCCACCAGCAAACTATATTCTTCCCTCTATATGGTCAATCAATTATATTTTTTTAATTTCTTATGCATATACTAGTTGGCTTCGTGTTCATCAAAAATATTTGCTTGGGGAAGCAAAACCCAAAAATTATTGGTTATTTACAATATGTTCAGGAATTGAAGTGGTAAGTTTTACTATTTTTACTACTATTTTTGCTGTTTCCCCCGAAGAAAGTTTACTAGTGCATATGTTACCTTTTACAGGTTTAATATTGGGCCTATCTATACTCAGTATCAAAAATTTCTTTTACTATTATATGACATTTCAATTATCTCTATTTGAGATTAGATTTGCGATTGTTCTAACTACCACCCATTTAATTGCTAGTTTTGTTAAATTAGTTTTCCATCTCAATATTATTTTTGACGAATTACTATTTTTAACAACAGATTATATTTTATTTCATCAGATCGTTGGAGGGGGCATTTGGATTTTTACTGCAGCAGTAATCCCCATCTTCACAGCATTAAAACTCCGTAATCGCGCATCTAAACTTGTATTTAGAACAACATATTAGATAATTATTGAATCATAAAAATCTTTGTTCCTTTTTACATTCATTGTAATGAGTTTCATCTCTTTTTAAAAATACAGTGGCGGGATGCCCCCCAGCAATTGAAAGGGGGGGAATGTCATTTACTACCACACTTCCCGCTTGAATAATGGACCCCTCCCCAATAGTAGTATTTCCTAAAATAGTAACTCTACTTCCAAGCCAAACATTATCTTCTATTGTAATGTTTGTAAAAATATAATCATTATCATAAGGGATAGATTTAGCATTTTTCCAATTGTGATTTTGAGTAATTAGTAAAATTTCTTTACCAGAATGAAAATTATCTCCAATTGTAACCTTTCCATTTCCTTGGATTTCCATTCCATTTAGATTTACATTGTTTTTTAAAAAAACATTTTTATTTAATCTACACATTCCATTTACTTTTAATTCCAAACCAAAACTTCCGACTTGCCGTTTTACAATTTTTGTAAAAAAACGCTGACGGCGTTTTTTATTTGATAATGATTTTTCCATTATCCAAATTCGAATTTCACCTAGTAATTGGATTAGCCCCACATATCTCCCCCTTCATTCCCTAATTTAGGATTTGCCACCGTAATGATAAGTCATTACGAATTCACCCCTACTATGCAGGGCAGGTTATTGGTGGCCGTTAGAGATTTAGATCCACCCTCGGGGGGCGCAGAAAAAAGCCTATCAGGTTTACTATTAGGCCTTGAAATTTGGGGCGTAAAAGTATATCAATCCAAAGATAGGGGGGCGGAGACCAATATTTTTCACAATTCATCTGTTCTTTTTGAAAAATCCGAACTTAAAATCGAAGATATTTATTCAGGTTTAGCTTGGAAATTTAGAAATAAACATACCGAAAGAACATTAAAACCCCTGAGAAAAATTCATTTAAAAAGGAAGAATAAATTATTTTCTAAATGGCTCACACCACATATTTTATCAGAAAAAGAAACAGCATCTAAAAACAATATCTTCCTTTTGGGAGTTACACAATTAGATTGGTCCGCAGGTGCAGCAACATCATTCATGAAAGCAAACATCCCTTATATTACATTTGTAAGGGATGAAGTTTGTTTTGAAAACCCCGAATTATTTCGCCCCTGTCTTGAAAATGCTCACACTGTAATTGTGGCAGGTACAGGATTAGCAAACCAAATCATGGAAAAATTTTCTGTCAAATCAATTTCTGTTGTACATTTACCAGTTGATTTTGAAAAATTATACCCCCAAGAAAATTTAGAACAAAAACTGAAAGATGCACAAAATTATCGCGTTGAAAACAACTTAACTAATCCAAGAATTGGGGTTGTAGGGATGGTTCCCGAAAAAGGGTTTCAATTTTATAATGATCAATTTATTCCCAAATTAAAACAATTTTGGCCTGAAGCAACATTACATGTTTATGGAGGAGGAAATTATGCAAAAAGATTAGCTAAACATTCCAATACATTCGATGAAGGGTTTCAAAGTCAAGAAGAAATATTTCCTTATTGTGATATTCATATGTTCAGATTAGACCGTATAGGTTCGTGGGGGAGGGTAATAAATGAGGCAGGATATTTTAATCGCCCTTCAATATCAATAGATATAGGTGCTCAAGCCGAAGCAGTGGGTAAAGGTGGGGCTGTTATGCCACATAATTCAACCGCTGAGGAGTGGATTAACAAAATTAAAGAAATTTATGATGATTTGGAAAAATATGGAATATTAGCTTATGAACACAGACTGATTGTTGATTATAAAAATAGTGTTGAAGAATTTAAAACATTGATTGATGGTGTATTACATAGGCATTCTTGACGATGAAGGTGATTTGATATGGCGTATACAATGGTTACTACCAAAGAGGCTTTGTGGCTGCTATCAGCAGCAGGAGTAGCACCGTTACGTAAGATTGAACCCCTTTCTGGAGGATGGGCCAACTCAAATTATTTGGTTACACTCGATGATGGCTCAAAACTCGTTTTGAAGGTATGGGATGAAAGGCCACCTGAAGAAGTGGAAAAAATTATTCAACATACCTGTTGGCTTGCAGACCATGGTGTGCTTACCCCCACCCCACTATTATTGGAGGATGGAGCGCGGATGCTTGTTAAGGATAACCAGGCGTGGATGTTAATGCCTTATGTTGAAGGCGAGTGGCTACCTTCAGATACCAACTCCCTCTATGAACTTGGAAAGGCACAGGCACAGATGCACAAGGTTCCAATTCACAAAAACATCCCGACTACATTCGCGATAGGATATACTCTCTGGGATAAAATGGTAGAAGATGCATATAAAAATAACACAATGACACCATTTTTGCAACTATTAGAAAACGAAAGTCACACCTTAAAACAAAGAATTCCACAGGATTTACCCTCCGGCATCATTCATGGTGATTTATATCCCGACAACGTAATTGGTCGAGAAGGAGAGGTTCTTGCCCTTTTGGATTTTGAGGAAATTTGTATCGAGTCGTTGGCAATGGATCTTGCAACAACTTATGTTGGTTTTGGGTGGAAAGATGGTTTACCCGATACTGAATTATGGGGTGCATTATTGGCTGGATACGAATCAATTCGACCATTAACAGACGCGGAACATAATGCTCTTCCGGACTTACATCGGTTTGCCATTCTAGCAGTTGCAGCTTGGCGTTATTGGCAATTTGTGATTAATGTACCGGGAACAGAACATACTAATAGATATCAGGAAATGGTAAACCGATTAGATAAGCCATTACCTTTTTGATGTTTAGAGAAAAGCACTAATAAATTAATAAAATAATAAATTTACAAATAAAACAATAGATGATATAACCTTCACTCTTAGGGGGGTTATGGGCCAAGACCAATCAGATAATGCCAACGATGCATTATGGGGCATAAGAGATTATTTCAAAGAAAATAATAAATCCCTTAAAGATGTTTTTAAAGATTTAGATGATGATGAAAATAAAAAAATAACCATAGGGGAATTTAAAGAGGGTTTGTTAAAATTAGGAATAGCAAACTTAACCGAAACCGCAGTAGATGATTTGGTTTCAACACTTGATGAAAACGGAGACGGAGAAATAAATCTCAAAGAATTTAAATCTGCATATAATAAGGATAACTTACCTAAAAAAATTGTAAATCCAGAAGAGTTCTCAAAGGATCCATCAGAATATATCTCAATAATTACTTGTGACATGGAAGGTAGAATAGAAACATTTAATGAGGGTGCATCTGAAATTTTTGGCTACTCCCCCGAAGAAACAATTGGTAAATTAAGGGTTTCAAAATTTTCTCCAGGAAGAGTCGTTCTTGGACATGTAGCTAATTGGTTAAAAACAGCATCAACTGAAGGTAAATATGAGGGAGATACAACATTTGTACATAAGGATGGATCATTAATTCCCGCATATGTTGAAATTACACCTACATTCAAAACAATAGATGGAAATAAAATACAAATTGGATATTGTGGAAAAACACGAGTGATTGATAAAGATCCTTTAGAAACAATGCCCGAAGAACCTTGGTGGGTAACTCCATTAACATGGGTCGCAATAACTCGAGCACCCTTTGTCGTAGCAACTTGGATGCCAATATTATTTGCCATGGTATGGGCATTTAATGGAGGAATTGAAAATTTATCATGGGACACAGGGTTTTCTTTACCATTATTTGTATTAGTATTTGTAGGAGGTTCAACATTACATCTTTCGGCAAATGTTTTCAATGATTATTTTGATTGGCAATCAGGAGTAGATCAAGCAAACAACGATTATTTTTTACAATATTCGGGAGGCTCCAGAGCAATAGAATTAGAAATAATTACTGAAAAAGGTCTATTCAATTTAGGAACAATATTTATTGGAATTGCAGCACTTTGTGGAGTTGCATTAATGTTTGGCCCATGGGCCGCTGGATTAGAATTGTTAATCTATGCAGGCATAGGAGCACTAGGTGGTTATTTCTATACCGCCCCCCCACTAAGACTTGCAGCACGTAGTGGATTGGGAGAATTATCAATAGGATTATTATTTGGTCCTGTTTTAACGATGGGAACCGTTTATGGTTTTTCAGGCATACATTCGTGTGATGCATTTTTGATAGGAATTCCTTTGGGGTTATTGACAACAGCAATATTATGGATTAATGAATTTCCAGACACACCTTCAGATATTGAGACAGGAAAAATCCATTTGGTTGCAGCATTAGGTGTTGAAAACGCCCGATGGGGATATTTAGGATTAATGGTATTAGCATATATTTCAACAATATTGCTTGCTATGAACGAGATAACGAGTATGGATACATTGCTTGTATTAATTACTGCACCAGGCGCAGCATGGTTAACATATAGATTATTCCAAGATTATCAAAGTAGAGATTTAGTAAGCACAAATATTAGTACAATAGGGCTTCAAGCTGTGGCAGGCATATTGTTTATTATTGGGTCTTGTGAATTATTTTAATTTAGATTTTTTATACAGTATAAGTTTAGTATAAGATAAAAAAACCAATAAATCATGCGAGCAGGGGCGAACTTCACCGCAATTATCGCGTTTTTGTTAGCATCATTAATAGTATCAGGTTCTTATTTTGTTGTAACTAATTACAACATAAATAATGATGATGATGAAGAAGAAGAAATAATTTGTACAGAAAACGAAATCTTGGTTGATAATTTTTGCATTATTTTGGAACAACCAGTAAACCCCACTTCATCTGATTGTACAAGAATTGAAGTTTGGAGGGATGAAAAATGTCAACCAATGATCCCCCCTCAAAATCTTACATATGGAGCAACATCATATATTTGGTCTGTGGGAGATTATGAAATTTTAACTCCTTCATTTATTGGCGATGGCCCAGATACATGGAGTTCTATCCCGGAACTCCCCTCTTTTATTAATTTAAATTTAGAATCGGGGGTCCTAACTATTACTGCATTAGAACCAAATAATGTTATGAATTATACCATTTTCGCTTCCAATTCCGTTGGAATTACAACTACAAATATTAGTATTACAATTTTAGAGAATCCCCCAATATTTTCTTATCCCACATCAAATTTAACTTTTATTTTATTTACATCTAGTTCCGGGCCAATTCCTATTGTGGATAATATGAACATCCAAAATTGGACAGTTGAACCAAACCTTCCAGAGGGCCTATTTCTCAATAATGTAGGAGTTATTGGGGGCGTAGCAACAATTTTAGGGCATTCTAGCCATATTGTAACCGCGAGTAATTCAGGAGGTTCAATGAGTATTCAGATAAACATCTCTATTATTGAAAAACCACCTCTTCTTTGGTTTTGGAATAATGAGGTTTATACCTTTTACAAAAATACAGAAATTGAATCAATTATTGCAAGTAGTTTTGATGGCCCAATAGTAAGTTGTAATAGTAATCCCGAATTGCCTGAAGGGTTATTACTTGCAAATAATTGTGATATAAATGGCACACCCACAACAATTTCTTTAGAAACAACTTATACAATTACTGCTAGTAATTCAGGAGGTTCTTCAAGTTTAAATATTTCAATTATAGTTAATGATCAAATTGCTTATGATATTACTTATGGGGCAGAAGAATTTGTTTTTGCAAAAAATGTTGATATTATTAATTTAAATCCAAATAATAGTGGAGGAGTTATTATTGAATGGGGAATTGAACCCTCCCTTCCAAACGGGATGTTTTTTAATATTAGTACAGGAGCGATAACTGGGATTTCTACAGAAGAAACTGGTGTAATTAATTATACTATTTTTGGAAATAATAGTGGAGGGAGTAGTACCACATCACTTGCAATTTCAATCATAGATATTACACCCAAAGGGATAACATTTGGTAATGGAGATTTTGTATTTGAATCTAATAATTCCATTGTAGAAATTAATCCTAATAATGAAGGTCATGAAGTAGAATCTTGGGAAAGCCTTCCACTTTTACCTTCTGGCCTTTCATTTTCAGAAGACGGAAGTATTTATGGGATTCCAGATAACCGAACTCCTTGGGAAATTTATACTATCTTTGCAAATAATTCTGGGGGTTCTTTCCAAATTAATATATCCATAACTATTCATGATTTGGACACAGATTGGTTAGAAATTACTCAAGGGGTATCATCTGTAGATTATGGGGGTGCATGGCCTTCACTAATCCTGCCCTTTGGTCAATGGGCGTTTCCAATATTAGTTGATTGGGATGGACGCCCTATTGCTTCTGCGAGTCATGTGGGTAAAGGCAAAATTCTTGGTTATGGGCACGAATCATTTGATGCTAAAACTAATGGTGATGAAATGAACTTATCAATGAATGTAATGAAATGGGCTTGCAATGGTGTTGGAAATATTGGCTTAGAAAACGACTTTAATCATTTTGAAGATGAATTAATCGCAGAAGGATTTACAGTTTATACTTCAATTACACCAGATCAATTAACCAAT
>CAZMJH010000004.1:0-15823 GCA_964566595.1 uncultured Candidatus Poseidoniales archaeon | reverse complement strand
AATCTCTGAAATTACTTCTCCTGCTGAAGCTAATCCACTACGTAATCTTTCAACTTCATTTCTTAAATTTTCAATTTCTTCTGGATTTACAAACGGTTCAATAGATGTTGGTATTTCTACTGTAGGGCCTTCGTCCTCAATCGGTTGTTTGGTGATTTTATTCATTGAAGTTTCCATTATTTCTTCATCATCTGAAGTCTCTTCTTCTACAACCTCTTCAACTTCTTCTTCATCTTGTGTAATTTCATCTGGTGGACCACTTGGTGGGCCTTCACTAGGGGGTGCTCCTGGTGGACCACTTGGTGGGCCTTCACTAGGGGGTGCTCCTGGTGGACCACTTGGTGGGCCTTTACTCGGTGGTGCTCCTGGTGGACCACTTGGTGGGCCTTTACTCGGTGGACTGCTTGGCGGACCTCCTGGTGGTCCTTTTGTTGGCGACTTAAAACTAGACTCTTCGTTGTCTGATGGTGGGGGTCCTGAAGGAGGTAATTTTGGAACATTATCTTCTTCAGATTCTTCAGAATTCATTCCAAAAGCACCAGCTAACATTTCATCAACTTCGTCAACTTTTACTTTCTTTTTTCTACGAGATTTTGTCGGCCCCGCCATTAAATCACGGTACATCCGACAAGGGCCTGATTAAATACAACTTCGCAATAATCTATAACTGATTTTATTAAATTCTCTTTGAGAGTTGATTAAATAGGGATTACTTTTCGGGTGTTTACTGCTCCTGTAGTGTAGTGGTCTATCATGCAGCCCTGTCACGGCTGCGACCCGGGTTCAAATCCCGGCAGGGGCGCTTACTAAAACATAATACTGAATCACAATATATTGTTTGTAATTCTACCAAAAACATCCTTTCTAACCACATATTTTCCCATGCAAAAAGATACTATATAGAAGAAGTGGGGAGCAAAGATTGGACTCGGATGGTTAATCAGATTACTAATATCGCAGGTTATCGATTTGTAAATCTTAAAGATCGTGATGAATTACGCCAACCATTTCGTGATATTACAGCAAAATTAAGACTTAAGGGCACCATTTTACTTAGTCATAATGGAATTAATTTCTTCCTCGCTGGAACTCAAAAAGAAATAGATAAATTCATTTCATATTTAGATGAAAACGAGAAGTTCAAAGATATACCTCTGCATATTTCTTACACTGATTATCAACCATTTCGCCGAATGCTTGTTCGTCTCAAAAAAGAAATTATTGCGTTAGGGATGGATGAAATTAAGCCAAGTAAACATACTGGGCAATTCATTGAGCCTTTAGAATTTAAAAAATGGTTAGATGAAGGGCGTGAAGTTCTGGTATTAGACACTCGAAATGATTACGAATTAAGGCTTGGGACCTTTGAAAATGCTATTGATCTAAATATCAAATCATTTAGGGAATTTCCAGATGCTATCAAAGAATTAGATCAAAATAAATCTACACCCCTAGTAATGTTTTGTACTGGAGGCATTCGTTGTGAAAAAGGTGGTATTGTGATGGAAAACCAAGGCTGGAAAGAGGTCTACCAAATTAAAGGTGGAATTCTTGGTTACTTCAAAGATACAGACGGTGCCCATTGGAATGGTGATTGTTTCGTCTTTGATCAACGAGTTTCTGTCGATAAAAATCTTAATGAAACGGGACATGAAATGTGCTTTGCCTGCCGAGAACCTCTCACGCATCAAGAAATGCTCTCTAACGAATATATTGTAGAGAAATGTTGCCCATATTGTTATGATAAAAATAATCCTAAATTAATTACAGCTAAAACTTGATGGTGTGAAAAGGGACAGAGCCAATTTTGGCACTTGGGTTAGTTGGATGCCCAATTCACTTTTGTTTTCATTCATATTTTTCAATTTTTAATTGTCTCTCTTTGGTGTTTCAAGAAAAAAATTATGCCTTCCCGTTTCTTCTATGAAAGAGACCATAAGTTATCTTAGTAATATTAACAAAATTACTATACCAAATTCCATAACTTATGCCTATATGTGTCAGAATTTTGATTTAGAAGTAATTCATAAACAAAATTAACTAAAAATCTAAATATTATTTATCTGAACCAGAGTATTCAAATTGATATCTTGTCAGGCGAAGCATATGGACTCATTGAATGACTCGAGACGATTGATGAGTGTTGCATTATTTGGTGCTCTAGCAATTTCTTTTGCTCCAATGTTGTATATTTTTTCGGGAGAAAATCCCCTAACCGGTGCCTTTTTCAGAATGTTATATGCATTGCCATTGCTTGGAATTATCATACTACTTTCTAAAAAACAGGATTCTAGAAATTCTCAAACTCGAATTGTTGCTTTCATTGCTGGAATAATTTTGGCATTTGATTTTACAAGTTATCATTCTGCAATAGATTGGATTGGAAGTGGAATTGCCACGCTTATTGGAAATTCACAAGTAATAATTGTGACTCTAATTAGTTGGTGGTTATTGAATGAAAAACCAAATCGAGCAATCCTTATTGCTTTGCCTATTGTTATGCTTGGCCTTGTTTTAATTTCAGGAATTTGGGATAGTGAGCCATATGGAGAAAATCCATTGAAAGGTGTTTTTGCGGGTGTATTAGCAGCATTCTTTTATTCTGGTTTTTTATTGATTTATAGATACTCAAACAAAACTCTTGCACCTTCGGCAAACCTACAATTTGATGCCACCTCGGGTGCAGTTTTAGGATTATTTATACTAGGAATTATGCCCCTTCAATCACTTTCTATTGAGCCAGTAAATTTCCAACCTTCTTGGCCAGCTCATGCTTGGTTATTTCTTTTGGCCGGTATTTGTCAAACACTAGGGTGGATGGCAATTTCTTATTCATTACCAAGATTACCTGGGGCACATACCTCATTTGCAATACTTTTACAACCAGTACTTACAATTATTTGGGGAATTTTATTTCTTTCAGAATCGCCATCTATTCAACAATCACTAGGAATGGTTTTAATTCTAGGTTCCATAATAGGTGTAACAATTTTTGGTACAATTAAAGAATAATTAAAGTAAATTCGCTACAGAATTAACTACTAAATTAACTTCTTGGGGTGCTTTATCTATATCATTTTTTGTAGATTCTCCACTTAATACAAGTATAGATAAACAACCAACTCGATTTGCCATTTCTATATCTGTATATAATCGATCTCCAACCATCGCACACTCGCTAGGTTGCAAGCCTAATTCCTCAATTTTATGGTTAATCATTCCAGCATTTGGTTTTCCACAAACCTGATTTGCTTTTACTCCACAAGTTGCTTCAAATAATGACAAATATGCCCCCACATCAGGAAGCCCTCCATCTGGTGAGGGACAAACAATATCTGGATGGGAGGCGACTAAGGGTACGCCATTATGTAGATGAATGGTGGATTTAGTTAATTTTTCATAATTTATTTCTGTATCATAACCAAGCACCACATATTGTGGTTTTTCACTTCGTGTATTAATGCCGGAATCTTCTAACATATCTCGCATTTCTTCAGTGCCTACCAAGTATGTTTCACTAACTTCATTATCATTTAACCAAAATAATAAATCATGAGTAGATAATAGAATTTCGTTTTTTTCAGCGGGAATTCCTAAATTATGTAATTTACTTAAATATCCATCAACTGAGCGTGAAGAATTATTAGAAAGAAAAAAATATTGAATTTCTTTTTGTGTACATCTTTCTAAAAATTCAAGTGCCCCATTAATTAATTTCTTACCAAGATAAATAGTCCCATCTAAATCAAGGAAAGTTGCCTTTATTCCTGTTAAGTGGGAATCCATGTGACTCATCTCAGAATAAAACCATTTTTAGTAGTTGCCAAGTACTTGCCATATCTGCTTGTCCAGATTTAGTTGAAACTGCGAGTTCAAGTTGATTTCGTATTGCTTTTCCACGTTTATTGTCCTTTGCTGCTCTACGAAGTAACCAATTAAGTAACCATTTTTTCCTAACTAATTTTTGAAGTTTAAAACTATTTGATAATACTGGACCGAGTTTATTCCACATCTCTATTTGAAAATTATGTGCTGATTGAGAAGTAAAGCCTAAATTCCCTCCTTCTATTTTTTGAAAATGTGGTATTAACATTTTACCAGAAAGAAGTGCTTGGTGCAAACCTTCTCCGGATAAAGGATCTACCCAACTACTAGAATCTCCTACACAAGCTGCACCAGCCATCGCAAATCTACGTGGTTGGTAACTAGGTGCATTCTTTCTAGGGGAGCCGCAAGGAATCAAATGTCCTTTATCACTACCTTCCACCATCTTACAATTTTGAAACCGTTTAGAAAATTGTGGACTATCATTAATACACCACCTCTGAAGTTCCTTCAGTTTTGTATCTAATTTATTCATATCACTGATAACCATGCCACATCCCACATTTGCAATATTCTTACTTACAGGGAAAATCCAAAAATACCCATTTGCTAATTTACCACCAATAAAATGAATTTCAATTGCCCCAATATCTCCCTCGTGTTCCATTTCCCAATATTCACGATAAGCAGCAATATAGTGTTCATTATCGCGCATTGGCTCATTATGGCAAATCTCAGTGATTGTTTTAGCAACTGGGCAATTAAATCCTCCAGCACCAACCGTTAAAGGGGCATGAAAAGTAAGTGGAAGATTACCACTACGATTACCTCCAATAACTCCACTAATACCAGTAATCTGTTGTTCATTACCCTTTCCCGTGATATGTATTTTATTAACTACAAAATCTTGAATGATGGAGCCTTTATTTTCTAAAACTAACTCAGTAGCTCGCTTGAACATCATATAATCAAATTGTAATCGTGGTAATGAATATCCTGCAGTTCGATCTTCTACTTGATCTGCGGGTAAATCTATTTTCACCGTTGTGTTCTTTCCCGGGCCTGAAAATATTATTGAATCTACACGAAATAATGGTGTTTTTTCTATCATAGGTCTAACTCCAAGTTCAGTTACAATTCGCATAGCAGAACCCCCCACAGCATCTCCACAGGTTTTGTCTCTGGGATACACTGCTTTTTCCAATAAAAGTACCTTATGGCCTGCCATTGCTGCGAATGCTGCAGTAGAACAACCACTTGGGCCTCCTCCTACAATAATTATATCAAAATGTGATTCTGATTCTGGAATTTCGCCACCCTCAATTGGGCATTCCCAGTCTGCGACCATGCAAATGGGTACCATAACTTATCAATCAATGCTGTGCTAATTTAAAAAGTAAATTTGGTTGTTTTTGGGTTTAATTCAAGTGGTATCGTGATACGCAATATCATGGACGGAGCAGATGATGGGAAAAAATTTGCAACGCGTGCCATACACACTGGAACAAAACATTATGATGGGTCGGTAAATACCCCTATTTTTCAATCTTCAACATACAAATTAACCGAAGAAACCTATGCAGGTTGGGCTGCGGGTGCTCAACATACACTAATTTATTCAAGGCTATCCAGTGTTAATTCAGAAGCTGTTGCTGAAAAACTAGCTTCACTCGAAAAAGCAGAAGATGGGGAGTTATTTTCAAGTGGAATGGCTGCAATTAGCACAACACTACTGGGGTTATTTTCTAAAGGTGATCATATTATTGCTAGTAGTGATGTATATGGTGGAACATATGGATTAATGACAGAAGATATCACTAGGTTTGGAATTGAAATAAGTATGGCGGATATGAGGGATGTTACTTCTTATGAAGTTGCTATTCAAGAAAATACAAAAGCATTGTATATTGAAACATTAACTAATCCTGTTCTAAAAGTATGTGACATTACTGCATTTGCCGAATTAGCAAAACAACATGACTTATTATTAATTGTAGATAATACATTTACAACACCCTGGGCTACAAATCCAATTGAAATGGGGGCAGATATTGTAATTCATTCTACTACAAAATATCTAGGTGGGCATTCTGATATTGTGGGGGGGGCAATTTTAGGAAATAAAGAAATAATTGCAAAAATTTTCCCCAAAAAAGTACATTTCGGGGGATCTGCTGATCCACATACATGTTATCTCTTAGAACGAGGAATAAGAACGTTAGATGTAAGGATGAAAGCACATACTGAAAATGCTAATGAATTGGCAAAGAGATTAGAGAAACATAAAATGATTGAAAACGTAATTCATCCGTCTCTACCTAGTCATCCAGATTATGATGTGGCAAAAAGAATAATGCCCAAAGGAACTGGTATGATTGCATTTGTTGTAAAAGGAGGGGATAATGCAGCATTAAATTTTATGAGAAGTTTGAAAATTATTTTTGAAGCTACAAGCCTTGGAGGGGTTGAAAGTCTAATTGAATGCCCCTTTAATTCAAGTCATATGTCAATACCTGAAGATGTAAGAAAAGAGGCAGGAATTGTATCTGGGTTTGTTAGATTGAGTGTTGGTATAGAAGACGTAGAAGATCTGTGGAATGATATTTCTCAAGCACTAGATATTGCTGAGAAAAATTAGTTTTATAATTCTGGTAATTTATGTTGTGTACCTGTTGTATCTTGTAATTCCTTCATTGAAGAAATATAGCCTTCTGAACCTTCTATTCCCACCTTTTCACTTTCATCCCACAGTTTACTAAGAGCAAAGGTCCAATCCCCCCCTAAATCTCTTGCCGAAGGATTAAATTTCCAATCTTTACCTGCTTCTTTTTTATGGACAACTAACCAACTCCAAGCAATTGCTTCTTCTTCGACATTTCCTCGAATTTTTGTAGCATATGAACAAGAAACGCCTATACTTTCTGAACGCGCTAACATAACTAAAGCATGAGCAACTCCGCATGGTCCTTTAAATTCTATATCTTGCCATGGAAACTTAGACAATGTTTGTTGAATGCTATTTGTTTTGTTTAATTTACGTAAAAAATTACCAAACGCTTCTCTCTTTTTCAATTGTTTAGCATGTATCTCTTCTGCAGTTTCTTTTTCAATATTAAATAATGAATTAAGTAAATCCAATCCATATTCTTCCCACATAGAAATTAATAACAAATGTATTGATTCTGTTTCAAGCCAAATTGTAGTTGTATCTTCTTTCCACTCTATTTCTCCTTCGCTATCAACATAAAAACCCTTTTCAGGAATTATTTCAAATAATTTTTCAACCGCTTTTCTTTCTAAATCATTTCCAGACAAATCTTGGATGTATTGACTTTTTTGATCTAATGAATACCACGTTTCTTGTAAAATAAATCCAGTATCAATTGATTCTAAAATGGCTTTACGACATTGTTTAGCCAACATTTGTTCAGGTACTATCAAATTAAGCCAGCCAGAAACTATGTTTTTTACAGACTCTATTGATTCCTCAGGTAATTCTCCCTCCCATCCTTTTGGTGACCAAATAAATTCAACATCTATAAAATCAATAAGTCTTGGAGGCAATACTCCTAAAGCAAAATGCATTACTAATGGCTCTTTATGTTCATTTTTCAATAAATCTACACCAATCACAAACGTTGTTCCGTTTGAAAAATTTAATTTGAAATAACCTTCTTCAATAAATTCATTGTTTTGAATTGCCTCAATATCAAGTCCCGAAGCAACGATTAAATTTTCTTCTATCAAATCAAATTTTAATTTACATCGTTCTATTATTCCTAAAATCCAACTATTGTTTATTTCTGGTGTTTTGCCTGAACAAATAAATCCATTTACAGAACTAAAAAACCACCATCCTTGTTTGGCATGTTCTTCCCATGGGAGTAATCTCAATCTGGGATTATGTTGATTCTGGACCCCAGTTAAAAATCCGGGTCTTGAATCTCCTCTCCTAAGATAGCTTGCAGAACCATATAATGGGTGACGGAAAACAGATACCATGGAGTAATCTTCTTCTTGCGCTGCAAGCATTGTTCCCGCCCAAGCTTTAGCTACAGCATCTCCTCTTTTTGCCAACATTCTTTTTGAAAGCCATTTACGATCAAATCTATTTTCAATCACTTTGTTAATCTCTTGAAGTGTTGTATATACTGTACTTTTGCGTCCCCATTTTACGCGTACTGGGCCATTATATTTTGGCAATAATAATTCTGGCTCTTCAATTATATTTGCCAAATTTTTCTTCAATCTTTGTTTAACATCTTTAGAAGCTTGTTTTGTACCTCTCATTCGCATACGTTGTTTTTGCCCAGGGAAATTTACTTTAGCCGGTCCTGCCATATTATTCAACCTTCCATCTATTAAGTGCTAATAATTCCATCTCATGGGGGTTACTTGGGATAATAATGCAATGCATTCCCTCTAATTGAATTGATGATATTTCTTCTAAAGAAGAATATCTGATTTGTTGATTCTTTGTACCCAGATTTGAGCAAAGAACCGCGTTCCACGAAAGTAAATCTTCAATCATGGGCTCTCCTTCATTAACTAATTTTTGAGCCATATTATTCAACATGTCGATTGCGATAATTGGAGTCATTGGTTGTGGTTGCTTTTCGCCCATTCCAGTTGGATCTAAATCTAATAACAATAATGTGTGTAAATTATGTTTTTTATTCATTAAAATAACCTCTAAAGGAGATGTTGGCAAATATGTTTTGTAAGAATATGGAATTGTTGTTTGTCGCCCAAATCGATATGCTTGCAAACCTACCTCCCCAATTAAAGTTGTAATTGAAATGCCATGAATAACATGAGTTGGAATTTTTGATTTATCACACCTAAGTATTAAATCAATATGTGTCGTTGCTTGTAATGCATCTCCTATTACCAATAACGCTACAGATTCCTTGCTTGCTAAATTCAATAATTCCTCTGGATTTTCTATTGAATTTCTCATTAAAATTTGCCATTTTCCAAAACGTGTTTGTAATTCATCTAAATCTTCTTTTAATAAATGAGCAGTGTAACCTTCCATGAAAAGGTGTTTACAATTAGTAATCGCATTAACTGCTTCCACAGTAAGTAAATTTGGATTTCCTGGACCTATGCCTACTAACCAAAGCCCATTAGAAGAATATTTATTTTCCGCAGACATGAAACACAAGGCACCTCTAGACGTGGCGAATCCGATGCGTTATTTGGTCGTTCCCAGCCAAGAGACTGAAACTTGGAAAGAATATTTAATCTCTAAAGGCTGGTTAGAACGTAGATATAACATACAAATTGAAGGGGAAAAACGAGCAATTCCTCTTTCAAATTTATTTCCTCAAAAAATTCCTGAAAAATTATTAAAATTTAACCTAATTGAAAAAGATTTGCCTGCTCCTTCCCCCACCGATTATTTAGGTTATCTTGAACAAAATATTGGCAAAAATAAATTCGAAGAGTTTGTTAAATATTGGCCTCAATCATTTGACAGGATAGGTGAAATTATTATTGTTAAAATCCCTCAAGAAATAGAGGGGTTTTCTCTAAATATTGGTTCTGCTCTACTTTCTCAAAATTCAAATACAACACGAATTTTTCGTGATATGGGGGTTAAAGGGGATTTTAGAATTCGTAATCTCATACCTATTGATGAGAAGGGGGGGACGAATAGTGAAACAAGAATAAAAGAAAATGGAGTTGAATTTTTTGTAGATCCAACAAAAGGATACTTTTCTCCTCGTCTGGCAACGGAAAGATTAGAAACATTGGAAAGTGCTAAATTATTAAAAAATAAATTGAAAAGAAAATTGAATGTTTGTGATGCATATGCTGGTTTTGGTCCTGCTTTAGTTGTATTATTGAATGAAAAGGAATTAGTTAATTATGTTCTTGCAAATGACTTGAATAATCAAGTTGTAAATTTACTAAATAAAAATTTGGCTAAAATTTCCAAAGAAAATATCTCATTTAATATAGAATGTGTTGATGCACGGAAATTAATAAAAAACCCTGAAAATAAAAATAATTTTGACTTATTATTAGTTAATATTCCTCATTCAACTCTTGAACATCTCCCACAATTAATTGAATTATTAAACAACAAATCTACCTCATTATTAAGGGCATGGTGCATCATTGATACAACTAAAATTGGAATTATAGAATTACAAATTTTAGAAATATTTAATTCTTCTAAACATTCTATTTCAAAAATTTCTATTAATCCTACTCGATCTTATAGTCCAACTCAAATATATGCCAAAATAGAAGTTTGGTTGAATTAAGGTTTCAATATGAATAATTATAGAATCTATAGTATTAGTATTAGTTATGACCTCACTTAGAATGAATACAAAAGACGTTTTAGCAACTGGATTCAGTTTTTTAATTGTGATTGCAATTTTACATGTTATTATTGGTATATTGTTGTATATTGGAATTTGGCTATTTACTACTTATGGTTGGGAGTGGGGTTTATTATTCTGGATTCCTGCAATCTTCATATTAATTGCTGGATATATTGGAATATGGTCAAAATTACTAACTGATTCTATTGCACTTGGAATATACAAAGGAAATAATGCTGGTGATAATGTAGATTTAGAAATAAAATTACCATGGGAAAAAATGAGTCCCCCGGTTGTAGATTCAGAAATACCCCCTATGATTGAAATTAGTTCAATGCAACAAACACCAACAAATTTAAGACAATCGAGTGAAGATAGTCAATGGAAATTATAAACGAAGTGGGCCCCAATTAATTAAAAAATAATTATAAGGTTTTTATGAGAATACTATGTGGAGAGACTGAGGGGAGATTATGGTCGCAAATTGTACTTGCTCAGTTTGTGGAAATGAAATCGATATTAGTGGAATTCCTCCTCGTTTAGAAGGTGTGAAAGTTTATTGTAGAATTTGTGGTGCTACTTCACATCATAAATTTTAATTTACTCTTGACAATTCAATTCTGTTGTGCCTCTTATACCCAATGGATCATTAGTTACGCTTGGAGATATTACTGGTTCTCCATCTGACCACGTACCAAGATCTTTAATTAAATCTGGATTTGTAAAGTAAGGTAATGCTTCATTAGCTATTTCCATATTTGAATTCGCCATTGCATTTATGTAAATTGCTTGGGCATCAAATCTTTTGAATACTGAGAAATCAGATAACGCATCATGTACTGCATTTGCAGATAAATAATGAGTAGCTACTAATCTAGGAAACCCTCGACGATCTGAATTAATCAAAATATAATGGCCCTGGGATTCATTTAACATTCCTGCTCCATCTCTTGTGAAGAACCTTTCAAAAATCCATTTTCCAGAACATCTAGGTACAACATGATCTTCATCGGCATTTAATATATTGATAATTGTGTGATCTGGAAGATTTGTTAAATTTCCATAATACTCCGGATATGTAGAATAAACTGAAGGAACTTCCCCATCGATTATGAATGTCTTATTGCCCCATCCATTATCTGTTGCATGTGTAACTAATGTTGTTAACATACCAGCACCTAAACTCATTCCCCCCATCCATAAATGTGAAAATGAAATATTATTCTCGCCAATATGAGTTTCAATTTGAGAAAAAATTTCGGGTTCAGAATTATTATTAATGATATTTTCAACTCGGAATAATTCTGGGATAATTAATTTGTAACGATAGGTCATTTCTGGCCAATTCTCCCCTCCTTTTTCATTTACTAATTCTGGGCGTTTTGAATCGGGAATATCAAAATATGAGGGGTAATGAATATAGATACAAATATTTCCTTTACTAGTTATTGAATGTACCATATCCATAAATTGGTCTGGTTTATATTCTGCAAATCCATGCATAAATATTGCAACTGGAACTGTTGTATTTTTTACTCCTTTTTCAGCAAGTCCTGGAACATAAATTCTTACAAGCCATTCTTTTTCTTTCTCTTCTTGTGTCATTACATCATATGTTTCACTAGGGATTATTGAATTATAATTAACTTCAAAAGTTTGATAATCTTCAACTAAATTTCCAAATTCTCCTTCTGAAATTTCGGGAGGATCCGGAAGAATTCCTGCCATTGCTGATAAATTTGGAACCATTAATATCATTGCAATGATTGGAAAAATTATTACTTGTATCAGACTTGGAATTTTTTTTCTAAATTCGAATTTCGATGTATTTGAATTAAAATTTGATAACATAATAATCATTGAAAAAGTAAAGATTGAAATTCCAAGAAAATAAGGCACTGTATTGAAAACACCCTGATAAAATAGAGAATTCATTAAATTATATTGTAACGTTTCTCCAATAAAATATGTTAAACCAATATATCCAATTAAGCGTGTAATCATAATTGCAGATTCTTGATTAGATTTTTCTGATATTAAAACCGGAATGAAGTATGTAAAAATACAAATTGCTACAAATAATAACAATGAAAATATCAAAAAAAGGAAGTGGATTGGTCTAATAAATAATGCAATATCTAATATTTCCCAAGCTTCAAAAAACATTGCACTATATATTGATGAACCCCCTAATACACGATATATTATCATTCCAAATGAAAGTAAAAAGCCAATAATTATTCCAGTAACTAATAACGTTATGTCTCGATTAAGTATTTTCATTATAAAAACCTCATTCTGATTCAAGTTGGGGGGTAATGAGTACATTATTTCCATCACGATGAATTATGGGTAATTGGAATATTGACAACGAAGGAAGTACATGAACTACGCATGCATTTCCACATGCGGGTGCAAGGTAATCTTCTCCTGTTTCTGTCATTACTAACTTGATACCATGGCCAGCAGGAATTATTGCATCAATTGCTTGAAATTCCATTAACATAGTAATTTGAACTCCAGGGATTACTGTTGTTGCATCATATCCACCTTCATGATATCGTACATCCATAGTTGCATGACCTATCCGTAAGCCTGTTTCCGCATCTTGCATTTCAACAAATACTTGTCCTCCATCATAACTTGGAATTGCTTCTAAATGTAAACGTACTAATCCAACAATATGTGTATCAAAAGTTTCATTTAAAGCGGGACATGTTGCTGTTGTAGTTTGTATTCCTCCCCCTACAACTGGTAAACCAGATACAAAACTATCCTCCACTTGACAATCGCCCATTGTAACATCTAACCATTCTACATCCTTAGGTGGCCATGTTTCTTCAATACGCCATTCTCCGTCATTTCGTTGAACTTGTGCAAATAATTCGGGGGCAGGACCAATACCTTTGAGATAATATTCCATCCATTCAAAAAGATCCTGGGCCCAATCCCACCTAGTCATATTATGAATCGCTTCACCACCATAGCCACTATCTTGAGCATTATGTTTACTCCATTGGTCTGGATAATTATGTTCCCATTGACCAATCATTCCTCGAACATCATATCCTTGATTAATATATTCCTGATACCAATTTGTACCGGGGGGGCCTCCAAAAACTTGGTGTGGATCTACATTCCAATCTTGCAAACCTTGTACCCAATAAATACTACCATTGTATTTACCTAATGCTTTGTCAATATGGCTTCTCTCATCATAATAGTTATCCATATATGGATCTAATTCTCCCCCTACATATCTTGTGGGTCCTGCAAGAAAACCTTCAAGGACGTCACCACACATATTGTCAATGTCATCATTATCATAATCAAGAATACTGCCACCGTAATTGCTATGCATAACTTGACTTCGTGCTTCTGCACTCCCGTTTTTGTAAAGCAATGGTGCAAGGGCTGTTGTTCCAGATATTGGAACTATTGTTTTCAAATGACTACTACCTTGTGCAGCAGCTTCCCATGCTGTCGCACCCTCATATGACTTACCATAAATAGCAACATTACCATTACTCCAATTTTGTGTTCCTAACCATTCTACAGCTGTATGAATACTAAGTCCTTCACCATCCCCCCTATAATCAAAACAACCGGTGCTATCTTCAGTTGCAAAAACAGCAACTTGAGCAAATGCATAACCATGTGGAACAAAATTGTCATAGATAAATTCGCCCCGCCCTCCACCGACTACATTTGTAGGTGTAGACTCTGAACCCGGTTGGCCAAAGGAAAAATATGGACTTACCACAGCTATAACTGGCACTTGTTCTCCTACTTCTGTATTTGACGGTAACCAATATGACAGGTGTACTTCTGCTGAATTAGGGCCCCCCTCCCAAACTCCTGTAGTATCGACTTCAATTGTTGCTTCTTGGACTTCTAATGCATCATAAGGGCCAGGTGTTAGTACAAATGTATGGCTATGCGTCATATTCCACTCAAGTGTATAACGATCCCATATTGATGGATAAATCGATTCTTCCTCACTTGGTACTATTTCATTGCCCCCAAAACATCCAGATAAGATTGTACCGAACATAAGAAATATCATCAATATTGCAGTGAAATATCTCATTGTCCTCGTACCCCCTTGGGTGCAACTGAGATAAAAGGCCTAATGCTAAATGTGAATATACGGATTATTCATTAAGTAACTATGATGTGTTCGTTCTAAAACGGGGTTCATATGCCACTACCTGAATGGGAAACTCTCGAAGCGTCGGGAATAATGATTGGAGCAGTATCTTTGATTATTATGGGTGTTATTTTGCTATTTTTTGGTAATAAATATCTTATTGCAGTATTCGGTGCTACTGGATTTATGTTTGGAGTAATGTTGGTAAACTTTGCAGAAGATATTGTACCAATGTTTGCTCCTGAATATTCCCCTAGTGAACAACCAATGTTGTTTTTAGGTTTGAAAATTTTAGTAGGAATTTTCTTTGGGGGGTTAAGTGCAATGGGGTGGCGTTCGTCGATTAGAACCTCTGCATCAATTTTAGTGTATTTATTTTTATTATGGGCAAGAGAGGCTACAAGTTCAATAGGATTTGTTAGTGATATAAGTGATCGGAATTTTACAATAATTGCAATAATAATTGTGGCATTTACATTTCTTATTACTCTTGCAGCAAGAGAATTAATCGCTGCATTAGCGGGTGCTGCTACTGGCACAGCGTGTCTTACATTAGGATTGCAATTTGTTACTGATGGAGTAGTAACCTTTCCAGATATTTCTTCTACACAACCCAATACAATACTTTGTGCTGCCTTCTTTGCAATCGGAATAATTGTGCAATTGAGAAATTCAGAACAAAGACAAAAATTATCAAAAGTTAGAAAAATTGTAAATCGTGTTCAAAAAGATGATAAAAAGGCTGCGAAGAAAATGGATGATTTAATTTGGTCAAACAGAACTGATGATTACAAAAAATGGCTAGTAATGGGAGCTAGTTCTATTGAAAGTATGAGGCGCCCGGAGTTTCGAAATAGGGTTGGTATTCCGGCTCCACCCCCTTTAAAACAAAAAACATAACAACCCTAAAGTTGATTGCTAAGTCCTTCTACAATGGTCAATGGACCCTGCAACTATATGGGGAAAACGATGGCTGCATTGCAATCAGCCTATTGCTAGAAAGTTTATGGAAGTTGTATACAAAAAACAAAGTCTTGTTGTTCTAGCTGCTGATAAAAGTACCATGAAAGAGTTAAATAAATTGATTGATGATGTTGGAGATCATATTTCAGCATTAAAAACACATGTTGATTTAATTGATGATTGGTCAAAAGAGGGTTGGAACGAATTCATATCTAAGGCAAAAGAAAAAGAGTTGTTGATTTTTGAAGATAGGAAACATGGAGATATTGGAAAAATTGCTCGTGATCAAATGGGAGGGATTTATGATTCACAATCTTGGGCTGATCTTATAACTGCACATCTTATTTCTGGGCCATCAGTACTTGATGGTATGAAAGAAGCGTGGGATTCTGTTGGAAAAGAGGGGGGAGTGTTAATTCTTGCTCAAATGAGTAGTGAAGGAAATTTACTTGAAATCCCAGGATATACTGATGCAGTAATTGAAATCGGGAAAAAACACCCTATTTGTTTTGGATTTATTGGAAATGGGAGCCGGCCAAACGAATTA
>CAZMJH010000003.1:2980-16756 GCA_964566595.1 uncultured Candidatus Poseidoniales archaeon | reverse complement strand
ATTGGCTGCTGCTGTTGTACTGGCTGCTGCTGTTGTACTGGCTGCTGCTGTTGTACTGGCTTTTCATCAGGTGCTGCTGCTGAAGAATCACTCCAAAGTTTGGATTCTTGTTCTTTTTGAATTCCCCAAGTACCTTCGAATTGCCAATTATCGCCCCTAGTTCTTCTTCCACGAACAATAAATACAACTACAACTAATATTGCTAAAATCAAAGTTAAACTTATTATTACTTCTGTACCTATATTCTGTAAAAAGTCAGTACTACTTCCCGAATTATCTCCATCAGAACCAGTTCCATATGGATTTACATGTTTTACTTGTACTACATGGCGATGTGTTAGTTCATCTGCAGCTGACAATCCAATGTACCAATCAGAGTATTTGTCAAGATCATTACCTTCAAAATCATTCAAAATATAGATTTCATCATTAATATCAACTTCTGCAATAAATACAGCATCATCGGTATTTTCCCAATTTTCATTTGCTACATAAATTTCAAGATGGGTTATTTCGGCGCTGGATAGTGCATTCCATTCGATTTGTATTGCACTTCCTTCAAGTATCCAATTAGCACGAACATTTTCTACATCAGGCAAATATGCACCAGGATCGTCATCACTATTATCTTTTGAAATAGCAGAAACAACAGTTAACCCCTCTGTAATTGAATTTCCTGTAGAGTCAATCGGAATTGCACTCGCAAAAATTTCCATTTCGGGAATTATAGAAGAACCATCAGACAAGTGATCAATTTTTATTGGGAAACTTGGATTACGATCTGTAAACAATACTGGATCAAGCGGTCCACCAAATCCGACAGAAGAAAATGAATCAGTAGATGCATATATTGCGTATTGTTCAACATCACTTTCAGGGCTCTTTTCAAATTCAAGACCTATTGCAGTACCATCATCTTCCGGCCAATCTATTGCATTCAAATTAGTAAGTTTTGTAGGAGGTACACTATCATCTAAATTATTTATTGGAATCACATCCACTTGTAATAAATTATCAAGCCAAACATTTCCTTTAATGTCATGTACAGTAATTGTAACATATAGTAATTCATTTGCTTGAA
The DNA here is from genome assembly GCA_964566595.1 of uncultured Candidatus Poseidoniales archaeon. Lineage (GTDB taxonomy): Archaea > Thermoplasmatota > Poseidoniia > Poseidoniales > Poseidoniaceae > MGIIa-I. Next base: position 15,675 of record CAZMJH010000003.1, on the reverse strand, counting down.
TTTCATTTTGCTTTGCATTTACATCGATTAAGTTTGAATTGGATCCATATCTTGCTTTATCGACCATAACTTCGATAATTTCATCAGATGATCCAATAAATTGCTGATTAAATCTTGTACATCCACAATTCATTTCATCGTCACCAATTGTATTCCATAATTCTTCTAATTCACTGATTGGTTGATTATTAGCCCATATGACGTAGTAAGCAAAGTCATCAGCATTGGTTGGTTCCCAAGCCACTCTTATTGCTGAACCATCGTCATTAGGTTCATCCCATGATTCTAGATACCCAATTCTATCTGGAGCAACAGCACCAGCATCGAGTTGTTTATATGGTTCTGCAGATACAATATCTACATTCATTAAATCTTCATTTAGCCAATCATCAGCAGCTACAACTGCAAAATAGTATGTTTTACCATCTATTAATGACGTGCCTTCAATGGATGATATAATTGCATAATCTTTAGAACAATCAGTTAAAATTGCTGCAACTGAAAATGTTGTTGCAGTAACTGGAGTTTCAACAACAATATTTTGGCCAGTATTTGGATCAACGTCCCATCCTAACCAATCTTCAGCATCTAATGCATATATTGTAGTCAAAGCACAATCTTCAGCAATTGAAGGAACCCATTCTACTGTAATTCTTCCACCTTCATCATCAGGGGTATCAAATGCATTAACTCCCAAGATTTTTGGTGGTGGAACACCATCATTAATTCCTCCAGTTGGAATCGCTGGTCCAATAATTAGTGCATTTGCAAGATCTTGTTGACCAGCATCATCAACACAAGTTAATGCAAGCCAATACGCCCTTCCAGGTTCAAGTGTTAGTATAGTTGAATTTCCAACATCATCATCAACATCAATATAATCAGTAGACGCAACAGCATTTGTTACAGATTGAGTATAGATGTAAATTCTAGTGTGAGATATATCTAATGCTCCACAACGTGTCCATTCAACATATAATTCTCCATCTTCTCCACCTTCATTTGGTTCTGCAAATCCAGAGATTGGCGGTGCAGGTACATCATCATCTGTTGTAACCGGCCCAAATACATTGGATGGATCACCACTTGAACCATCGGCATAAGTTACAATAACGGCGGCATAATATTCTTCACCATCTACTAATGGTTCCGTACCCCCATATGTTCCAACATCTACCTTAGTTTGACCCCATACTGAAGAAGTAGCATCTGGATTTATTCCATCAATATTAATATCACCTGAAATAGGTTCATAATTAAAAATATACAATGAATAAGAAGTGAAATCAGGATCAGGACTTGCAGTCCATTCTGCTGTTAAAACCCCCCCTCCATCATCATCTCTATCTTCTACATTGATAATTTCTACAGGTGATTGTATTCGTTCCCAATCATAAGTCAATCTAACATTGATTGAACCATTCAAAGTCGTTTTTAATCTCAATTCAATATCCATTCCATTTACGGTCATAGTTGCTAAATCTAATACCTTTTGTAATTCAACACCTATGTCTGGATTTGTTTCAGATAAATCCCATTCACCACTATATTTCATATCACTTGAACGCATCCAAGTTGGTGAGTTTGGTATAGTACTCGATAATACAAGAGGTAAATCAGAATAGAGCATTGTACCATCATCAGAATTTCCAAAATTCTCATCTACAGGTATTGTAAATGCAGAGGAAGCCATAATAATTTGATTTCCAGGATGAGTTTGATCAGAAATATCTAAATTTAATCCAGCGACATTAATTGAAAGTGAATTTGCATATCTTGTAATAAGTTGAAGCATTGGAGCGTAATTAGGTAATTTCCATCCATACATTCCAGCGGGACCCACCACAAATGCTCCGTTCGCACCCATTGATAATTCAGATACCTCAAGTGGCGTTCCATCTTCGTTAGTTAATTGCCATGAATTTCTAACTGAATGTGTAATTCCTTGAGCATCTATTCTAACTAATCTATCTTCAAATAATACAAATAAATCATTACCATCACTTATCATTTCTTTAGCTGGCCAACTTCCAGTTTGCCATGTCGAAGCACCATCTTCAAATTGATTTGTTGCAAAATTAAAGTGTACAATTGGTTCTTGATCAGTAGCTACATGAATCCCCCATGAATCAACTGCTAAAGCAACAATTTCATTACTAGGAATTTGATCAACTTTGTAAATCATATCTACAGAATTGGTAGATAAATTATACGCACTTGCACCAGGCCTTGTAGGTCCAGCTCCATTGTGTGATATGAATAAAACTCCATTATCTTCTACGAAATCATTTACTCTATTACCTACAAGTCCATCTAATCTATCTATTGTTGGCATATATGATTCCGTAACAGGATCATATCTTACAATACCTATTGGAGTTGCCATCCAAATTTCACCAGATGAATGAATATAAAATTTTTCAACAATAGGTGTGGGAAGTCCATTTCCTACACCTAAGGCTTCTTCCCATTCAGAAGTTGTATCATTCCATACACCCACCCCATTAATGGTAGCGAACCAAGTTTTACCTTGGTGTTTTATTACATCAAATACCCAATTACTTGGTAAACCTGGTAATAATTCTCCACTATCCCATTGTAATGTTGTTGTGTCTAGTACATTTATTCCCGGAACATTTGTCCCGCCTCCAGAAAGTCCTATGGCTAACATATTGTTTTCTAGAGATAATCCATCCATATCTGGAGTTAAACTAGCAGAAATACGAGAAAAGTTACCATTATTAAGATCTAATCTCCATAATCCTAATCCTTGAGTTGTAACCCATAAGATGTTATTAGTTTCTTCAAATAATATATCTTTTATAGTGTCAAAACCAAAACCCCAGCCACGATTCCAAGTTACAGTACCATTAGGACCATATTCACCTTCTAAAATAGAGCTGCCAGCATCACCGAATCGGTCATCAGCAGGAACTATGTACAAGTAATTAGAATTCCCAGCAAATTCTTTAATTTGTCCATTTAGGAAATTAGATAGACTATCAAAATAACCTTGCTGCAATTGATTCCCATCAAACCAATCAACACTACTGTATCCTTGTGATCCTCCAGGTCTACCAATAATGAAACCATTTCCAAATGGTGCATTAGTTACATAATTTACAGAAGAAGACTCAACTCCCTGAGAAAGAGTAGTGCCCGGAGTAATTAAATTCCCACTCGCTCCGATTATGGAAATACCACCTGCGGAATTATCTTCAAAAGAATGACCAATAACTAATTGTCCACCTCCCCAAGATAATGAGTCCCACCAAACAGAATCTTCTGAAATACCATCTGAACTACTCAATGTTGTTAGCCAATTAGATGTAGAATAATCATATCTTGTAATTCCATTATCATCGTCTTCATATCCAATATAAACAACATCTTGATCATCACATGCCAAGGCAACAGCATCATCATCATCAAGTCCATTGCCATCGGCCCAAACATTAGTTTCCCAACTATCAGAAGCAATGTTGTAACGGCCGACTCCTCCTCCACCGCCCCAATTACCACTCCATCTTACTCCAAAATGCATAATTCCATTACACTCTTCCATTGACCAAATATCGCCTTCAGGCAGACCTTGAGTATTAGCAGTCTCCCACACATCGTGATCATTTCCATCAATTGTTCCATCTGCATTATCATCATTACCCGACATTCTTTGTAAGGTGGGCGATGAACTCCACCAACTTCCACCACCTGTTCCAGAAGAATACCATAGATTTGTACCTTCTACATACATTTCTACTATTTCTTCATCTTCATGAGAACTAGGATGCAATCCTTCATTACCAATGGTCCAAGTATCTAACCAAGTTTGAGTAAGAGGGTCATAACGAGCAATTCCAGAACCTGTTGCAAACAAGATTTCACCATTATATTCAACGATTTCTCGAATTGGGCCATCAAGTAAATCTGGCCACTCTCCCAATAAATTTCCACCACTATCTAATTCTTTGACAGAATCTCCATAGGTGATATACAATCTGTTACCAAGATATACAGCATTTACTCTTCCAACTTCTTGACCAGGTTCGATTGGTTCATCCCAACTTTCGTTTGTTAAATTATATCTTAGAATTCTACCATAATCGATACCTCCACCATTATATTGTGCTTCACTTACTCCAAGAATCATCGTATCTCCAATTATGTTTACACCATGGATGTAAGCATCATCACAATCTGAACAATCGCCACCGGCTAATTCATGCCCTTCTCCAACTCCAATAACGTCCATCCCTGCGTTGTTAGTAAGATCTATTTTGGCGATATCTGCCCATTCCCATGAAGAGAGAACAGGAACGTAATAGAGTATATCATCATGGATAAGTAATTTTTGAGGTGGGTTTCCATTTAAACCATTAGTGTCTTGGTCAATTTGATCAGATAGATTGCCATTTTGAATATCGATTTGTGCTAATCCAAATTCACCACCTGCCCATAGCATAGACCTTGTACCATCTAATACAAGAGTTGTCAATTCATTAGTTGGGAGTGAACCTGTTGCTGCATTCCAACTTGACATCCATGAATTTGCATTTGTATCATAACGTAATATTCCTTTTCCTTCAAGTCCAAGATATATAATGCCATTATGCTGAACAATAGGTGCTTCACTTGAAGAACTATCTATATTCCAATCTTCAATTACAGAATATGTATTTGTATCAAACAAAGCAGCACCATTTAATGTACTAACCATTAATTCATTTGTCCCTACAAATCTTACAGAAGTATAATCTTGCCATCCAGTAGGTCCATCATCAGGTAAACCATCATTTTCATCCCAACAGTGTTGATCAGTTCCCCCATCAAGTGTTTGACGATTCCATCTACAGATTTCATTACTCGCCATAGCGGCCCACACATAATCATTATCACTATCAAAACTGTAGTATCTGTCACTCCATCCAGGTCCACTATGATCTAAATCATTGAAACGTTGACCATTAAAACGAGTAGCGCCATCATCAGTGCCAACCCATACGTATCCATCAACATCTATGTGTAGTGATCTAACAGTACTATCGGGTATATCTCCCCCACTGCCACCTTGCCAAATCTCTATTATTTCTCCAGTTACTTCATCAAAAATAGTTACTCCTAAACCTGGTACTCCAACATAAATTAAACCATTTCCAGCTGCAACGGGTATGTCTTCTAATTCATCCAATCCAGTTGATTGCCATGGAGAAAGTTGAGTTCCCGTTGCGAGTTCAATTCTTTGAACACCAGTATTATATGTGCCTAAATATGCTATACCATCAACGGAAACAAGATCTGTAAATGGAGCGTAATCTTTTTCGTAATTATCTGCATTATTTGTTGTTAAATCAATTACTGAGACACCATTTGGATGGGTTGCAACGATATATCCTGTATTATCATAAGTAACATCTAGAATGGTATCATCTGTAAGATCCGCAGAACCCCATAAACGAGTTATATTTCCCATAGAATCTAATTCTTGAATACTAGAACTATCTTCTGTTGCTACGTAAAGAGATGTTCCATCAGTAGTCATTGCAACAACTTCACCACCTAGATTTGTGATAGGATTAACCCATCTCCATACGGATGAATCAAAAACATCAATTAATCCCTCAGAACCCACATAAATTTTACTTCCTATTTGTATTACTGAATTCATATCAGTTCCACTTGGGGAACTAACTAAATCCATTTTATGTGAATATAATCCAGAAATCATTGGATCCAAAACACTCATTACTCCACTTCCATCATTTAGTAGAGCGATTGAAGTAGAAGGGGCACGACTACCAATGGCTGGCCAAGGAATGATATTTTTCCCACCTCTTGCTACATTCAAATCGATTTGTAAATTATATTCATTAGTCATTACACCAATTGACGTATCATGTTGATGTAATTTATTTTCTAATAAAATAAATATATAATTATCCAATTTAACAATATCATTAATTTTATTGTCATCTAACCAATTAGAATCTGTCCACGAACTAATCCAACTACTTTGTGCGTAATTGTAACGTAACACACCAGCATCCGTAGTAGCGATATAAATGACATCTCCAGAACTAATCATTTCATGAACTAAATTAGAACTTCCTTCTTCTAACAATGAAAGAACGGAATTACTTCCTGAATCCCATCTTGCAATTCCTCCACCCATGATTGAAACATACATGATTCCATTTATGCTTTCAACATCCATTGGAACACCTTCTGGCCAATCTGTATTTCCAGAGGTTTGTTCCATATTCCAATCATTTCCTACATTGTTTAATCTGAAAAGACCGCGCTCCGAAACCCCATAAATATCACCCGCAGAAGCAAATGAATGTAAGAAACCATATGCGGGTTCACCCGCAATTATTGGCTCTAGTGGTAATTCATCTAATAAATCACCATTATGTAATGAATAAACACTAATTTCTCCCCCTGCCGTAATTAACAATCTTTGATTAATATCGTCCATAAATAAGTCCGAGATCCGATTATCAAAATATCGTAAATGAATTAGTTTTGGATCAATAGTATCATCAATTTGAATTACGGACTTACCCATAGCAATATACAATCTTCCATCATTTGGATCAATTTCCCAATCAGTAATCTGTAAATCAATAGGTGAAAGAGAAACTGGAGGATCTACCGGGCTTAAAGCCTCTAAAACTAAATCCGTAATTTCAGCTCCGGATGGTATTTTATATTGTGCTCCCAAATCACTATTTGGTTGCATTCTACCATTATACTCCTCTCCTGTTAAGAATCCTTCTTGGTAACCAAATCCTCCATTGTCACTCCAATCAAAAAATTTGTATTGTGTATTAGGTGAATATAGTTCAGGATTCATTGCATAAATACCATTACTTCCGTCAACACCAACTTCTAAAGTAACATTAGAAACAATTGCACCCGGAGCAAAATTTAATTCCCAATTTGCATATCCTGGTTGATTATTTGTTGGAGATGCACCCATTGTTTCTAGTGTAACCCATCCGGTATCTTCTGAACCGGAAAGACCCCAAGAAGGAAGAGATTGTTTTGTTTCAGAACCGGTTGCTGTAAGTATTGGAGACATACTACATAATATCATTATTAGTACCAATGTTCCCGCCTTTAAATTTAGAGTTCTAGTATTCACGGCCTTAATCATGTTTAGATGCTAAATTTAATCATTTATCAATGGAATGGTATATTGTTCAAAACATTAATATTGGAGTTATTATATTATTTCTGGTTAAATAATAAATTGAATTGAAACGACATATTTTTGAAAACCTTACACAAATCAATTAGAATCTATTACTTTTGGCTTGCATGATTGAGCATGAGGTTTACAGATTCAGATGATGAGAATTTACGTAAACGCGCTTTAGAATATCATGAATCAAATCCACGAGGAAAAATAAAAATTGTTCCCACCAAACCACATTCAACAGCTAGAGAATTATCCCTTGCTTATTCACCAGGAGTGGCTTATCCTTGTTTAGAAATTGCCAATAATTCTGAAGACGCATATCGTTATACATCTAAGGGTAATCTTGTTGCTGTAATTTCTGATGGTTCTGCAGTATTAGGTTTAGGAAATATAGGAGCATTAGCTTCGAAGCCAGTCATGGAGGGAAAGGGACTTTTATTCAAAACATTTGCAGATATTGATGTATTTGATATTGAAGTAGATGCTTCTAATCCAGAGGAATTTATCAAAACAGTATGCAATATTGCACCTACTTTTGGGGGAATTAATTTAGAAGACATTAAGGCACCAGAATGTTTTGAAATTGAAAAACGTATCAGTGAAGAAACAACAATTCCAGTAATGCATGATGATCAACATGGAACAGCAATAATTACAGGTGCAGCTTTAATTAATGCTGTTGAATTACAACAAAAGAGACTTAGTGATATTAAGGTAGTTATTGCAGGTGCTGGAGCAAGTGCAATTGCTTGTGCAAATCATTATGTTGCACTTGGAGTAAATCCATTGAACATTGTAATGTGTGATTCTAAAGGAATATTAACAAAATCTCGATTACAAGCGGGTGAATTAAATAGGTATAAAGCACCTTATGCTAGAGATTTATATGATGGAGATTTATCTTCAGCAATGGTAGGTGCAGATTTATTTTTAGGTCTTTCAAAAGGAGGTCTTGTAAGTAAGGAAATGGTATTAACAATGGCCGAAAAACCTATTATTTTTGCTTTAGCGAATCCAACTCCTGAAATTATGCCTGATGAAGTTAAATTAGTAAGAAATGATGCAATAATTGCTACAGGTAGATCCGATTTTCCTAATCAAGTCAACAATGTTTTAGGTTTTCCTTATATTTTTCGAGGAGCACTAGATGTAAGAGCTAGAGATATTACACAGGGAATGAAAATGGCTGCAACCAAAGCACTTGCAAAATTAGCTAAAGAACCTGTTCCAGAAGAAGTACAACTTGCTTATGGGGGGGCCTCTTTGTCTTATGGAATGGATTATATTATTCCAAAACCATTTGATAGAAGAGTGTTGATTTGGGAGGCTTCTGCCGTAGCTCAAGCAGCAGTTGAAGAGGGAGTCTCTGGAATAGATCCGGGAATATTTGATTATCAATATTATCGTGATAGCCTTGAATCTAGATTAGGTTTAACTCATAATGTTATGAGGGGAGTTATTAATGAAATAAGAGGTAAAAAACGAAAAATCATTTTTCAGGAAGGAGATAATCCAAAGGTTTTGATGGCTGTATCTGAATGTATAAGGGAAAATATTTGTGTTCCTGTGTTGTTAGGTGATAAAGAACAAATTAGCGAAATTAAAAAAGATTTAACACTTGATTTCGATTGTGAAATAATAGATCCCAAACACTGTGAAAACCGTATGGGAAGTTATGCTGAATATCTATTTGAAAAACGAAGTAGGAAAGGGATAACACTTGCCGATGCCCAAAGACTATTGAAAAGTAGGCCATTTTATGGTTCAGTAATGGTAGCTTGTGGAGACGCTGATGGATTACTTGGAGGATTAGATAGAAATTATCCTGATGTATTGAAACCAGCAATACAAGTTATTGGAAAAGATGAAGCTGCTCATTGTTTAGTTGGATGTTATATGATGTCAGTTAAAGGACGTTTGATGTTTTTAGCAGATGCAACGGTGAATGTTTATCCTGATTCTAGAACATTGGCAGAAATTGCCGTACAAACTGCAGTAATTGCTCGAAGATTTGGAGTAGAACCTCGTGCTGCTATGCTTTCATTTTCAAATTTTGGCTCAAGTCAAAAACAACGCACAGAACGCTTGGAAGAAGCAGTTTCGATTGCAAGGGAATTAGATCCAAATTTGATAATCGATGGTCCAATGCAAGGTGATACTGCATTAAATCCAGATATACAACAAGATTATGGATTTATGGCATTAGATGCACCTGCAAATATATTGATTTGTCCGAATTTAGCATCAGCAAATATTGCATATAAATTATTATCAGAATTAGGAGATGCTGAAATGACTGGACCAATACTCGAAGGACTTGCAAAGCCTGTACAGGTATTAGCTCGATATGATGGAGTTAGACATATTATTCACATGGCAGCAATATGTGCACAAGATTCAATTAGGGGAGTTCATCCTCAAAAGATATTAAAGTTTTAATTTTATTTTTATATGGACTTATTGATATAATTTTATTATCAGAATACAACACTGTGGAGTGTTTTGGCCTCCAAACTAATGCGGTAATAAGTGAAAAAAAGACACCACCCATGATTAAGTTACCCATTCCACTTAATATATATCCCGGAGAATTAAATCCTGCCCAAATAAATGATGGAATAATTCCAATCACTAATGCAAAAATCAATTCACGTTTAAATATTTCAAATCGATCAAATTCTAAAGGCAATTGTTTTTCATATGAATCTTTATGCGACTTTGTCAATCTAACAATACGAAATCTGATGTTTTTTTTATGGTTTTTATGTCTTGAAATACCTCGGGCGTGTTTTTCATTTGAAAAGAAATGTGGTAATTTACACATTTGCATTCCAAACCCAGCATTTTTTATGTTTTCTTCTAACCAAGGACTTCCATTACAAGGAGCACCCCAATAACTTACATGAGGTTGATCTGCAATTAATTCTCCATTTTTATTTGGTGCTTGAGAATGCTGTTTTAATTTCTTTTTAGCCAATTCCCATTCTGCTTCACTAGGTAAGCGAAATTGATAATCTTCACTTTCCTCATTTAATAAACGAATAAATTCCATTAATTCTTTTTGATTAAATTGATTAAAATTAGGTGTATTATTGGTTTTTTTGAAAACATTTTCCCATTCCAATTCTGTAATGCAAAATTTTGTTATTGCAAATTTATATTTAATTTCAACTTTGTGTCTTGGCCTTTCAGCAGCATAATACAAACTACCTTTATTTGTACCAATGAATATTTCATCAGGCATTATTTCAACAAATTCAGGGGAAAAAAACTCCATTCAATCAGCCTTCCACCCAGGGCGCCAAAAACTTAGATTATCCAAAAGTTCACTCCATTCATCGTCATTCGCCTTAAGTAAATAGAAAGCCCTTCTATCTAAACCCTCAATCAATTCTAATTTGATTTCTTTTCTTTTAGCAGCATCTTTCCATTCAATTTGCATTTCTCGGATTAGACGTTTACCTTCGTGAGGAGCATTGAAATTTTTTTCACAAATATCCTGTAGTTCTTGAATCCAAATTCTAGTGCCCTTAACATGAATTTGACTGTCAACATAAGACTTACCCTTTCGAGACTTTGTGAACATATTCAAAAACCCTCTGACGGAGAGTAGCCACCACTTCATAGCACTCCCCCTATTTCCTCGTTTGAAAGATTTGGGATACATTAAATCATTATCTTTGAGCCTGTCGGATTAAATAATGGGTCGAATTTTTATTCATCTTCATGGTAGAACAAAAGAAAAATCTTTGCAATTACTTATAGACAAATATTGCAAAAGATTAGAGTCAGAATCAGTGAGAATAATAGAACATAAAAACAATTTAACCCCAAAAGAATATCTTCTTTTACTTGAAAAAAATGCAAAAGAATCACTATTAATTATTTTTGATCAATTTGGTTTAGATTATGATTCAATAGATTTTTCAAATTTGGTTAAAACTTGGAAATTAAATTCTAAAGACGTACATTTGGGAATTGGCCCAGCAGTAGGATTTCCCACACATAATCATATGAAAATATCGTTATCAAAAATGACTTTTCCTCACGAATTAGCAGCTGTAATTTTAGTTGAACAGATATATCGTTCAATGCAGATTATTAAAGGAACAAAATATCACAAATAATTAAGGGAGACTTAGTAACCGCTTTTTGAGGACGAATATATGACATATCTGCATGTGGGGATTACCGCTGTTTTAGGGGTAATTTTGATTTTAATGAGTAAAAATCAACCATTTCCTGAACATTCGCAAAAATTTGGTATTTTATTATTAATTTTAGGTGGTTTTGGTTTTATTGCTGAGCAAGCCGAAAGAGATGTAGGACCTACAATTGAACCACTTATTATGACGTTATTGGGTGGAATTGGAGTAATTGTAGGACTAATTCATGCTATAAGAACTCGTATGGATGTACTTATTGCTCCATCATCAGGAGTATTATTGGCTATAGGAGTAATTTCATTGTTTTCAAATGAATGGGATGAATTATCTCGTTTTGAACAAATTTCTGCATTTGTTTTAATTGCAATAATCGTATTACTGAATATTTATTTAATATTTAGAACATTATTAATTGGTAAATTACCTTTGGCATGGTCTCAGTCTGGTTTAAGGCAATTAAAGCGAGGCATTATTTTTGGAGAAAGAGGAGCAATAAGTTGTTTTGAAAAAGCATGGGATATAGACGAAGAACATTTGAATGCGATGGCTTACAGTGCACTTTCGTTAATACACAATCATTTTGGAAATGATGAAGAATATCAGAAATGGGAGCAAAGATTACTCCAATTAGGAGGTAAAGAATCAATTGATAAGGCATGGATTAAAGAAATTGAAAATGCACTTAGCAAAATTTCTGTGTAATTGATGCAATTATACCAATCTTTTTTATATTCAAAAGTCGATATATATATTGATGGAGGCAAAGAAGATCGGAAGTAAAGAAAAATGGACATGGAGTACTTATATCTGGATGAGTTTGATGGTTTGGTTTTGTGCTAATGTGATTAGTCAGGCTGCATTTATTGGTAAATTTGGTGAACCATATGGGCGTGAATTATTAAATCATGAATTAGGACCATTATATTGGGGATTGGTGTTTTTGGAATTATCGATATATTTAGTTGGGATTTATGTGGTAGGATCCAAAATTAAACATAAAAAATCACTGATTACTTCATAATTTGTAACAACTCCTTTGAATTGTAAGGCTCAGTCCTGTGCATGGTCCGCATCAATCGCGTCTACACTGGCAGCGGGGATGATGGGCAGACCTCTTTAGTGGATGGCTCAAGGATTTCGAAAGCACACCCACGTTTACAGATTGTAGGCACATTAGATGAATTAAATTCACTTTTAGGAGTAGCATTGATGGAAACCGAAAGGATTCCCATACAACATTCTGATGGTGGAGAAAAAAAGAATGTTCAAGAAGTACAAAAAATATTAATTCGTATAATACAAAGGATTCAACAAGAATTGTTTGATTT
>CAZMJH010000003.1:0-2938 GCA_964566595.1 uncultured Candidatus Poseidoniales archaeon | reverse complement strand
AAATTCCAAAAGGTATAGTATTATTACAACAAAAGGTAAGTGATACTTTATTACAAGAAATGGATACAATGCAAAAAGAACTCACACCATTAGAATCATTTATACTCCCAGGAGGTATTGCGCCTATAGCTAATTTACATGTGGCAAGATCTGTAGTTAGAAGAGCAGAAAGATTAATTATACAATTAATAAATGAGGAAGGTAAAGATTCAGTAAGACCTTTTATTCAAGAATATTTTAATCGATTATCTGATTGGTTATTCATACTTGCTCGTTGGATTTCTATTAGATTAGGTGAAAAAGAAAATCTTTGGATTCCTGTTGAGAAAAGGGAAACATTCACTCCAATAAACGAACTTATTGAGCATCAACAATCAAGATATGATACTGATTAATTAGTATTGAAAAATAATTTGGCAGCAGAAATTACAGATCTTGTTTCATTATGAGTCGCTTGATTAATTGCAGAATCCCAATCTAACCACATATAATTAAGATGTTCATCTGAAAGCACAACATTCATTTCTGATGTTTTCGCTAACATCCACCAAACTTTCTTTTCAATTTTTTGACCTTTTTTCATAAATGAATATTTTGTTGTTTTTGAAAAACCATCAATCCAAGAAATATTAGTTATTCCTGTTTCTTCTGTTAATTCTCTTAATGCTGTATCTTTATGATTTTCATCATATGTTTCAATATGTCCTTTTGGTAGATCCCAATGACCTTGAGGGTATTGTAAGAGTAAAATAGAATCAAAATTCACTAGAACAACACCACAAGATGTTTCCATAGTTGATATGTTATGCTTGTTGTTTTTTGTATTTACTACTATTTTTAATGATATAATTGAATAACAAGTTAATTTCACATTGTTTTCAATGGATAAGTTTGAGCAGTTAGCAATTGATAAAATTGTAGCAGATGGGGATTTGGATGGGTTGATTGCCGCTTCAATATTAAAGACATATTATACGGATGCCGCTATCATTTTTACCCATGCTGCCGAAATTCGTGGAGGACATTTAGATACGATGATAGATAGAAATACGGCAATATGTGATTTACCGTTTCATCCAAATTGTGGATTATATTTAGATCACCATAGTACAAATAAACCCACAAAAACAGAATTAGAAGTATTTACATCATCAGGAGGAATATGTGAATGGTATCCAGTAGATTCTGCTGCACGTGTAGCATTTGATTTATTTTCTAAAAAAATTAATCTAACAAACTTAGAAAAATTTATGAAAATGGTCGATAAATTAGATTCAGGAAAAATAACACTTTCCGAATTTAACTCAGATAATCCTATTTTATGGTTGTCTAAAACAATTAATTTAGAAGATTTAGATTATATCCATATGTTATCGACATGGTTTTCATCTGGGATAAAAGTTGAAAAAATATTACAAGAAGATGCAGTGATTTCTAGAATTAATATTAAGAAAAACGAACAATCTGAATTAAAAAGAATAATTACACAAAATGGGGAAGTAATCGACAGAATTGCAGTAGTAAAAATGCAAGATACTGGTTATCGTACTAATGGATATTTGGTAACATCTACTTTTGGTAATGACTGTGATGCGTGTATTATTATTCATGGATATAGTGATGGTGAAATTGGCAATCATAATCATTACCCCCTTTCAGCATCATTTTATTGTAATAGTTTTTTACATCCAAACCAAGGGGTTTTTGATTTGACAAAATTAGCACAAGCGTTTGATAAAAACGGAGGGGGCCATGCAAATGCTTGTGGATGTAGAATAATTCCTATTGAAAACGGACAAATAATTAAAAGAAAAATAAATAATAATGATATAGAAAATAATATTTCCGAATGGCTTAAAATATGGTCTCAAAGAAATTAAATATTAAATTATTTTTAATAATTGAAGAAAACCAAGAAATGCATGTATGCATCCAATTATGATAATTAAATCAGCAGCTCTACCATGTTTAATTTTAGTTGTAACCCATTTTTCATCATAATCTCTTTGTTGTTGAATTTCAATTCCTAATTTCCACCCATAATAGAATAATCCTGCCCCAATAAATCCGAAAACTCCATGTGGAGATCTTGGCAAAATGGAAGTTAAAAACGAGTTACCATCATATAACCCCATAGTTAAATTCCCAATAATAGCTAATAAAACTACAATTGCTAAAGCATAAATGGTTCTTTTACCTATTTTTTCATGACGCTCTAGATGATTTTTTCTTTCATTTCCTTTGAGGACTTTTCCTTTTTTTTTCCATTTATATTGAAAAAAACATAATCCTAACATACCTAAGGCACTAATTGCATGAGCAATCATGATTAGTAGTGAAATTTGCATGCTTCTCACATATGATTGATTATTGCTTTACCGAACTCAGAACATTTGAGTAGCGTAGCATCTTCCATTAGACGTTCAAAATCATAAGTTACTGTTTTTGCAGAAATAGCACCCTCCATTCCTTTTACAATCAAATCAGCAGCATCATCCCAACCAAGGTATCTTAACATCATTTCAGCAGATAAGATTAGTGAACCGGGATTTACTTTATCCATACCAGTATATTTGGGAGCAGTACCGTGTGTAGCTTCAAAAATAGCAATACCCGTATCATAGTTAATATTAGCACCAGGGGCAATACCAATACCGCCAACTTGAGCAGCCAAAGCATCAGAAATATAATCTCCATTAAGATTCATTGTTGTTAACACTCCATATTCTTTAGGTCTAGTCAAAACTTGTTGTAACATTGCATCAGCAATGACATCTTTAATTATAATTTGATTATTTGTATTAGGATTTGTAATTGTACACCACGGACCACCATCTAATTCTGTTGCCCCAAATTCATCTTTTGCTAACTGATATCCCCAATCTCTAAAACCACCTTCTGTAAATTTCATAATATTACCTTTGTGAACAATCGTTAC
>CAZMJH010000002.1:0-16876 GCA_964566595.1 uncultured Candidatus Poseidoniales archaeon | reverse complement strand
GGGTATACTTACATCGGAACTGGTGGTATTTACGAAAATATTGAATTTAATATGACCAAACAATTAATTTGGAATTTCACAACTTCTCCTGGAAATTTAGTTGTTGAATTAGCAATAGAAAAGCCACGAAATGTTTCCATGAGTTTGTCTAACAGCCCTTTTGGGTTTACATCAATAAATGAATTGGGAGATAATATTGAGTTACCACTTTGTTCTAATGATGAAGTAAATTCTGGGGGGATTAATACTAGTGCGAGAGAGTGGACCATAGAAGAAATCTGGTGGCCTCCGGAACTAGTTGATTGTAAAGAGAATATTATTACGTTTAATTTAGATCCTAAGCGATTTGATGCGCCAATTCCCTTGAAAAAATGGCAGGTATGGGTCTCAGATAATAATAATAGAGAATTCATTGGTGTTGAAACTGCGTGGGATCTTTCATCTTGGGAAAGTCCGTGGACTGAAAATGGTATTTACCCTGAAGGTTTGAAATGTGAATATAGGTTTAAAAATAATATTTGGGAAAATTGTAATTGGATATTAGGAGATATTCTAAATGTTCCAAAAACAGCAACTAATTTGGATATTAAGTGGTCATGGGAAGAAAGTAGTGGACTAAATAGAACATTAATTGTTCAATATCCAATTCCCCCTTATCAAGTACAACAATTCCCTCAATTAAGTTTTCAATACTCAACTGAAAATGAAAATATTTTATTGCCCATAGGACATATTGATGGAGAAGTCCCCGTCATATTGTTTAGCGAATCAGGGGAACATGCGTTTGTAAATATGTTAAATGGTGGATGGGATTTAGACAATACTTCAATGTCTTGTGAAGAAGAATACTATTGGATTATGGGAATAAATTCTGAATATAATATAGAGTTTGAAATAGGAGATGGAGCAGAAATTATTAATGATAGTGGAGTTTCGATTTCGGCATTAAAATTAGATATGAATTGGAGTCAAAAAATAGTAGATAACCAAATTAAATATTTGTTACTTGAAAATGAAGATGATGGGCATTTTATTTCACTTCCTTTGAAAAGTTTTGAACTATTAAAATTACATGGGAAATGTGATGAAAATAATGTAGAATCATCGAATTTAATGTTAAAAGGGGTGTTTTGGACGTGGATAATTATTTCTAGTATTATGGCACTTTCTGCTTTTGGGGTGTGGAAAAAACAACAAAATTCTACGAAGATCGGGGAAGATGAGGAATCTTAACCTTCAAGGGTAAGAAGTGTTTCGCTCACTTTAACCGAGTGGGGAATAAGCATGTCTGATAGATTATACATAGGAATTGATTTAGGTACATTTCAATCAACGATTGCTACTAGTAAAGGTGATATACATACAATAGAAACTGTAGTGGGAACTCCAAAAGATCCTGTTGCAAGAAATATGTTGGGCAGAGATACATTATTTGGCGAAGATGCTCTAAAACATCGTTTGGCTTGTAATATTTATCGGCCATTGGCTGCGGGTGTAGCACAAGATGATGAAGCACACCTTAATGCTGCTAAGGAATTTGTTACACATTTAATTGAAACTGTGGGACCTGAAGAATATGATGAAGTATATGGGGTAATTTGTTCCCCTAGCCATATTTCGTTTACTGATAAAACAAATCTTGTGGGTATTTTAAGAGGACAATTGAATGCAATAATGGTTGTTTCTGAGCCTTTTGCTGTGGCATTTGCAATTCAGCAATTAATGGGTTCAATAATTGTTGACTGTGGTGCGGGCACAACTGATGTTGCACGTATTGTTGGACGCTTCCCTGAAGATGATGATGAGTTGACAATTATGGAGGCCGGAGATTGGGTAGATAGTGAACTAATGTCTGCAATTGAAAAGAAATATACTGGCGCTCAATTAACAAAGGATATGGTTAGAAAATGGAAGGAAAAGAATTCTTATGTTGGTGGAGATATTAAAGAAATTTTAGTAGATTTATCTGTAGAAGGAAAAAGTCAAACTGTAGATATTGGAGATTTACTTGAAAGTGCTTGTGATAGTTTAGCTCAAAATTTAGGAGTTGCGATCAAACGTATTATCTCTGGGGGAGATCCGGAATATCAACCACTTTTTAGAAAAAACATCTATCTTGCAGGTGGTTCTTCACAAATTAAGGGACTAGCAGATAAAGTAACAGGATATATTTCTGATATTGGAGATGTTTCTGTTTCTGCTGTTAAAAAACCATTAGCAAAGGTCGCAGAAGGGGCATTAGCACTAGCAGAAGCTATGCCTGATGAAGAATATACTTCCATTGATTGAGATTAAATATGGTTGAGAGTGTTTCTAAAATACCTCATTATCTCTTAGGTGCAAATATACTCCCTCCGTTTCCTGAAAAATCTGAAACGGTTATGTTTGGGATGGGTTGTTTTTGGGGTGCTGAAAAATTGTTTTGGGAACTAGAAGGAATTTACACGACCGCAGTAGGTTATGCAGGGGGAGATAATAAAAATCCTACATATGAAAGTGTGTGTTCAGGAAATACTGGGCATGCTGAAGTTGTACTAATAAACTATAATTCTGATAAAATCAAATTTGATTTGTTATTAGAAGTTTTTTTGGAAAATCATGATCCTACTCAAGGAAACCGACAAGGAAATGATATCGGAACTCAATATAGATCTTGTATTTATACTACTACAAAAGGACAAAAAAATTTGGCAATCTCAAAAATTAGTTATTTCCAAACATTATTGAAAGAAAAGGGATTTAATAATATAACCACAGAATTAAAAGAAGATGTGGATTTCTATTATGCTGAAAAATATCATCAACAATATCTCGCCAAAAATCCAAATGGATATTGTGGGATAAAAGGAACTGGTGTTCGTTGTTGAAAATTTAAAATAAAAAAACAGAAAGGGTTTAATCATGGGAAAAGCATTGATAGGATTGGGGGTTATTTTTCTCATAATAGCTTTGGCAGGAAGTATAAATTATACAGTATATGAAGCTACAGAAGAAATCCCTCTCCCGCCCATGGGTTCTGCAACCGGATGGGCCCCCCTGCCTATTCCTGATGTAATGGGTTTGGTCGATCTAAAAGTTACAACAACCTGGGAAGGTGATTCGTTTTGGCTAGGGGTGACTTCCAAAGATGAGGCTCAAAAATGTGACCCTGATCCCACAACAAAAATTTCACTTACTTGTTCAGGTAATGATGTTGATTTTGAAATCGGTGGGCCCAACACTGAAGATTCAATTATTGAATGGGATGTTGAATCTGGAGAATGGTATGCTTGTGTTGGTCAAAATTCTGGAACGTTTGGCCAAACATCTAAATTAAAAGCGGATGTTACAGTTACTGCAAGTTTAACTTCTTCAGGATTTACTGCATTATTAGGAATCAGTGGCCTTACAATGCTTTTAGGTGTCGTTCTAAAAAAACGTTAATTAAGTAGCATTCGTATTTGTTCTGTACTTCTTAATTCTGTAAAATATATTGTTTCAATTGCATCGAATAATTCTTCATCGTTGTGTGCTTTCAGTAATTCAAGCAACTCACCATAAACATCACTTGCAATCTTTTCTGTTTCATATGCTTGCCTCAACATTTCAATATAATTAGTGGAATGTATGATGCTTTGGGAGGCTCTTTCGGTTGTAGCAACTCCTCCAAGTTTTACTATTGCTGCACGAACCGTGTCCGCATGACCAATTGATTCTGTCACTTCGCTTTGAAAATGCCCCGATAATTGTAAACGGTGAATTCCTTCCACATAAGCAGAATAGTGGGCATACATATTTATTGCACGTAATTCCCAACCTAATGCATCATTTAATTTTTGAATTAACTCTTTTTTAACCATGTGACTCTCGCTTCTCCGAGAAGTAGGTTTTATTTAAAAATTATAATTAAGAAGATTGCTATAAACTATGATATACTCCTTAATATTGGGCAAATACGTGGAACCTGCTGTTATTGCAATCCTAGGTGCGGCTTTTTCTGTTTGTGTCTATATGGCATGGAATATTGGTGCTAATGATGTTGCTAATGCAATGGGAACGAGTGTAGGTAGTGGGGCCCTAACACTAAGGCGTGCAATAATTGTTGCAGCTGTTTTTGAATTCTGTGGTGCTGTTTTCTTTGGAAGTCATGTTACAGACACAATTCGTAAAGGCGTCTTAGATTTTGGTAATGATGGGTTTTCTGAAGAATTAAGTCAAAAATTAATGTATGGTTTTATGGCTGCCCTTCTTGCTGCAGCAATTTGGTTAACAATTGCTACAAAATTTGGATTGCCTGTTTCTACAACACATAGTATTGTAGGGGGGGTAATTGGGATGGGACTTTTTATTCAACCCGACTCTGTAAATTGGGGAAAGGTTCTGGAAATTGTACTCAGTTGGATTGCTTCTCCATTATTAGGTGGCGTTCTAGCATTTGCGTCATTTTACATAATAAAAATAGTAATTTTTAATCATGAAAGCCCCCTTGAAAGAACTCGTAAAATTGCACCTATTCTTGCCTTGCCTACATTTTTTGTACTTGGTTTGGCATTACAATTTAAAGGGTTAAAAGGATTTTATAAAAATTTAGATTCCAAGGGATATATCAACAAAGAAGAATGGTTGCCTTGTGATCCTGGTACATATAATTGTACGACTTTTAATCCTTTTTTGGAAGGCGCTTGGATTCCTTTAAACAGTTTTTTAGTTGCACTGGGTATTGGTGTTTTTGCAAGTACAATTTTGTGGTATGTTCTTAAACATTATCAATTTAAAGAAAAAGGATATGAAGGGGTAGAGAGAGTATTCATATGGCTTCAAATTATTACTGCATGTTATGTAGCATTTGCACATGGTGCTAATGATGTTGCAAATGCAATTGGGCCAATGGCTGCAATATATGATATTGCTACATCTACAACTGGTGTTTTGTCTCCAGATAAAGTTGAGGTTCCAATTTGGCTTCTTCTAATTGGTGGTGCGGGGATAACTGTTGGTGTTGGAACATGGGGTTACAAAGTCATGGATACAATTGGTAAAAAAATTACACATATTACTCCTTCTCGGGGATTTGCTGCAGAGTTTGGAGCTGCAACAACGGTACTCATATTTTCTATGCCTTTCTTAGCAGTACCCATCTCAACTACACACACACTTGTAGGTGCTGTTGTGGGGGTTGGTTTAGCAGGAGGTGCTGCAGCAGTAGATTTCAGAGTTTTTGGTAAAATCGCTGCTAGTTGGATTGCTAGTTTGCCCGTTGCGGGATTTGGTGCAATTGTATTTTTCATTCTCTTTGCTGGCAACCCTACGAATGTAGTTATTGTAGTATTACTTTCAATAATTGGAACTGTTTTAGTAATGCGGATCTCTCCAAAACAAGAAGTTGGGTTGGTTGATTCGGGCTTAGAATTACAAACAGCCCAAGTTGGAGTAATTACCTCTGCCCCGTTTGAACTATTTCATGAACATGCAAAAGCAGTAATGAAAACTGTTGAATGTATGAATGATGCAATTAACGCTGCTGCCTCGGGAAAAAATGCTGAAAAATATATTGCTGCTACGATTGCGGCAGAATTAGAAGCCGATGTTATTAAATCTGAATTACAAGGTCAAATTGGTTCTGGTGTTAGATTTGTTATTGGAAGAGAGACATTTTTACATATGTTGTCTCGTCAAGACAGAATTGCTGATTATGCACAAAATGTTGCTGAACAATTATCATTTAGGGAACTTTATGATAGTAAAATTGCTCGTGAAAATCTAATAAAAATGGCATCAATAGTAGTAGATACGGTGATGAGTTATGAAAATACAGTTAATAGATTGAAAGAGTTATCAAATTCAGGATATAGTAAAAAAGAAAAAGATGCTTTACTCGAAAGTATACGTGATGTAAATTTAAAAGAACACTTGGCTGATGAAATCGAATCAATAGCCGCAGCACATGTGTTTTCAACGGGGGATGGGGATGCTCTTGCGGCCATGCATATGTATCGAGTATTACAACGATTAGATGATGTTGCAAATGCGTGTGAAAAAGCTGCAAATGCATTTTTACCTAGTTTGAATCATTAAATTATCCTTCTATTAATGGTGTTTTAGGATCTGATGTGGATTCAACTAAATAATTTGCCCAAAGATACTTTGGTTGTTTTTTGTTTTTCTTAGTCTTCTTGGTGGGTTCCCCTTTCATTAATATGACATTGATTTGTAAGATAATAAAAGAATCGGTATATTGTATAGCCGTAATATTTGATAAACTAGTGGGATTTGACAAACTTTGGGGGGATTTAAAGTGGGTTTTCAAAAAAATTATATTTCAGCAAAAAATAAATTTTTAGAATTAGTAAATAAGGGAAGTTTTGATAAAATTATAGAAGCAAAAATTGAAGGTACTGATCCTGAAGGAAATGATTTGACTACTATAATCGCGATAAAATCTCCGGAAGCAAAAAAGATTTTGATTCATTCTAGTGGAATACATGGGGTTGAAGGATTTGCAGGTTCAGCGGTACAATGTAAATTAATTGAAACTATGGATGAATGGATTACCACAGATATTTGTGTAATTTTTATCCATATTGTAAATCCTTGGGGTATGGCTTGGAAAAGGCGTGTAAATCAAAATAATGTAGATTTAAATCGTAATTTCATAATAGAAGGAAATCATGAAGGAGTTCCCGATAATTATGAAAATATAAGTCCGTGGTTAAATAAAAAAGCCCCTCCTAAATTTAGTGATTTATATTGGATTAACGCAATATTGTTGTTAATAAAATATGGTAATTCGAATTTGAAACAATGTATTGCTGAAGGACAATATGAAAATAAAAAGGGGATATTTTATGGGGGTGAAAAATTGGAAATGGAATTTAAGAATATATTAAATTCCCTTGGAGAAATTCCCCAAAATAAAAAATGTGGATTAATTATTGATTTTCATACTGGTTTAGGAAAATTTGGGGTTGATTCTTTGATTGTGAGCGAGGTGGGTGCTGGATTTGAAATTAGGGAGTTGAAAAGAGTTTTTGGAGGAAAAATAGAGGAGGCAAGTACAACTGGTGTGTCATATACTAATCGTGGGGGTTATCCTGAGGGGTTGATGTCATATTGGAAAGGTGTAAAATGGGCAGCCATTACACAAGAATTTGGTACGTTTGGGGAAAAGGGAATGTTAAAAACAATGATTGAGGAAAATAGATTAACTCAGTGGGGAAAATTAACAGAAAAAGAGTTGCTGATTCACCCAATCCGGATTAAATTCGCAAATTCTTTTAATCCTAAAAATAACAAATGGCAAATAATGATCATTAGAGAAGGTGTAAATTTATTCAAAAAGGGTATCAAATTTTTAAATTCTAAATAATTAAACGATGGAAATAATTGGAGGGTACATGGACCCTATGATGATTGCAGGAATTGTACTATTGGTTTTACTTTTACTTTGGTACGTAATGACCTATAACAGGTTAATTAGGATGAAAGTTGAAGTTGACCGATCTTGGGCAAATATTGATGTATTATTACAACAACGATATGAAATGATTCCTAATTTGGTCAATATGGTTAAAGGATATGCAACTCATGAAAAAGATCTGTTTATGGAATTTGCAGAAGCACGTCAAACTGCTGCTGGTGCATTGGCTAATGGTGATGTTAAAGGAATTGGAGCAGCAGAAGGAACTCTTGCAGGTTTAATGCCAAGGCTGAATTTTGTAGCGGAACAATATCCGGAATTAAAAGCGGATACTCAGTTTCTTAATTTACAAAAAGAATTGGTTTCTATTGAAAATCAAGTTTCAGACAGAAGAGAGTTTTACAATTCCTCTGCTGGAAATTGGAACTCTGCAATCCATATGATACCTACAAATATAGTTGCAAGCACTATGAGTGCTAAAGATCGTGATATGTTTACTGTCACTGTAGAACAGGTTCGCCAAGCTGTAAAAGTGGAGTTTTGAGGTGTTTGAAAATGAGTGGCCCCATTTATAGTGATGATGGACATTGGATGTGGAATGGATCAGAATGGATTCCTGCAACACAGCCTCAAAATGTAGTACCTACACAACAAATTGACCAAGCAGCTGTCGCAAATGTTGCAACACAAGTAGGAGTACAAACTCAACAAGTTGCTGCTGTTGCGCCTCATTTTGATTTAAATCAGGATGGGCATATTGACCAAAATGAAATGATGCAAGCTGCACAATCAGTTGCTAATCCAGTAAATGTTGCTGCGCCGAACCAAGGTGGTATGGGAATGCCCGTACCGGGAATGGTTGGGGTTCCAAAAAAGGTATTTAATTGGAAAGATAAGAAGGTTTTATTGATTGGAGGGATTGTTACAATCACCGTAGCAATAGGTGTTTTAGTATTCTTTTTACTTTCTGGGAATCCTGTCGCAGGAACCTGGGTTAATAATTACGGAAGCCCAGATGAAGCTACTACTACATATAACAAAGATGGGACTATTCAAAGTGACGATACAACTGGTGCTTTAACTTGGGAAACTGACGGCAATAAGCTTATTCAAATAGCAACAAGTGTTTTACCAAATGGAACTGAAATTATAGTTACGCAAACTGCACAATATGAATTAACTAATGACGATAATGTATTGTGGTTAAATATTATTTCATTGGTAGATCAGGATGGAAATAATATGATGATTTTGATTGACCCTTTTACTGGTAATGAAACCGAATTAGAATTTCCATGCTTTGCTTTGTTGAGAGATTCTGCCCAGGATTTATTAAACGAGCAGGCTGATTGGGTGAATTTGGGTGAGCCAGTGCCTTCTTACCAAAGTAGTAAACCTAGTTGGTGTACCTAAACACCTAACATTATTATTGATGCCAATAATGCAAGTGTTGGAATAATTAAATATTCTAATTGACTACGTATCCCTGCAAGTGCTGTTAACTCCGTACCTTTTTCTAATCGTGGTTTGAATCCAGGTGCTTTTTCTCCTACAGCTTCTAATAATGCATTTTGTAATGTTCTATCAATTCCTTCAGATTCTAAATCTTCACTACTACGTGTTTGCATTGTAGCTAAAAGGTAACACGGGTCGCCAATTTTTAATCCCCATAATGTCCACCTGTGACGTTTTATTCTTCCATTAGAAAATATATTTCTTAAAAGACCCTGGATTGTTACATTATGTCGACATTCCCACTGAATTAAATGGTCTCCATATTCTTTAGTTTCGAAGGTATTCGGATGTATTGCAAGCCCTCCTGTTCCATCATGAATTGTAAAAGTAGTTCCTCCTGTATCTTGACGCACAGTTTCCCAACTGCACTGTTCTCTTGTACCTTTATCTGTCTTTACGGTTCGACATTTATAAACTTCATATTTCCAATGCCAACTAAGTAAATCTGCAACCGATTTCGATGGATCGGCATCAACTACAGTAAGAGCGGGGAGTTGAATTCCAGGTCTAGCCTGCCCAACTATTTCTGCAGTACCGACTGCTACTGAACGGATATTAGATGTGGGGGTGTCTTGCATTGCTTGGGCCCTTTTCCACATAAAAAAAGATACTAAAAGCCAAACCATAGAAACACCAATTAATACATAACTCATCCAACTCAATTCTTCACTTCCTTGGGAAAATATTAACATTTGCCATGCAAATAAAGCAAAAGCAACTGACGTTGCTAATCCATAATTAGAAATTGCTGGGGGGCGCGGAGTACCTATTTTATTTGGGTGTTCTGCTAATAATTCACCAGATTCGTCGGGGTGATATTTCGTTTCCAAATGCCATTCATTTGGAGGGGGGGCAGGGAAAACCCAAGAACGGGGATCCGTAGTGGGTTTGTTAATTGTTTCAGAATTCCAAAATGAATGTAATTCTGTGCCCCCTTCTTCTTTTTTCCATTGAACTTCTGTTGGCCTAAGTAATAAACGTAAATCCTGTAATTTTTGTTGAAGTTTTGTAGGGGGAACAAACCCCATGATTAATGCACCTAATGCGGAAATAATTGGGAAAGCATTTGTTTGATTTGATGTATCTATAAAAATAGTAACTAAACCTCCCACAAATAGTATTAAACCAAAAACAAAAAAAATCCATTGTTTCCATCCTATTGGTAAAGTTAAACCGAGCCCCCCACTATCAAGACCGATTATGGTATTCTGGTTAGACATGATTACACTGGCTAAACTGGCCGTCTTTGTATTTGTCCCTTTATTAAATAAAATAAGGGTTACAATAATTAAACATATATTACCGGGCCTAAAAAGATGTCAGATAATAAAACTAAACCAAGTCGGCCAATTAGAGATAAAAATTCTCAAGAGGAGGGAGGGATTTTTGGAACAGCACCTCCGAGTGTTGGATTTAAAGTAAAAACTCCGGGTACTAAAGATATTGATGGTTTTGCAAAATTTGCACAATTAATTATGTATGGAATTGCTATGTTAGCTATTTGGGGTGGGATATTATCTATTGCTTTTGCAGAAAATGCTACAAATCAAAATTTCTTGATTTTGGGGTGTGGGGGAATTATTTCAGCAATAATGGCATTGGCTCTAGTGGAACTTCAAAGACGAAAGGGTGGAGATGGGTTACATTCAGTACACGATTATTTACTTGGGATTGGATTCTTTTTTGCTGCTGTTGGGGTTTTATGGGGATCTCGATATCTTATCGGTATTGCAGCAAATAATGGAATTGATTGGTTATTAGTAGAAGGAATACCCTATGCTGATGAAAATTGGTCTCCATCTGCCAATGGGATTTATGTTCAATTAATTGCCTGTACTGCTTTAATAATTGGTGAATATCTCTATCTTAAACATTTAAAGGGTGCTACATCATTTGGATGGTCAATAATCACATTTACACCATTAGCACTTGTTGTTGCAGGAGTTGGGCCTTGGCTTTCATGGTCTGGTGATATTGTATCTTGGGAATTAGGAATCTCAATAATCAGTATGAGTTTGCTCTCAATGTGGCTTGCATTAGAATCTAATAATGGGCTTATCTTTTCGATCGTGGCTGTTGTTGCTGGGTTAATCCCATTATTATATGAAATATTGAATGAAAATGCACCTGCTGATGGAACTGGTGGAGCCCTTTCTTTGCTTGTGTTCATAATTATTGGTCAAGGATTTTTGGCTGCTGATGAAAGGGTGAGAAAGGGGTTAATGGAATTAACCTCTATATTCTTAATTGCTGAAATTTTAATTGCAATAATCGTCACACGAGAAGGTGATTTAAACTTGATTTTGGGACCAATCAGAGAATCTATGCTTGGTGATGCTGCAACATATATTAATCTTCAAAGTGTGCTTTGGGTTACTGTATTGCTTGCATATTTCCCAGCAGTACACAAACAAAGAATCCCTTGGATGCCAATAGGTTTGGCCGGAAGTATTTGGATCTTAGAACCTGGTGCTAGTCTTGTCGCGTGGGGAATTGCTCTAATTGTATTGCCATACATGTTAATCTGGGCAAAAGCAACAAGAGGTTGGGTTGCAAATGCTACATTCATCGCTGCAGCATGTTCTTTCTTTTTACAGGACTCGATGAATTTTTGGGGTGATGTAAATTTTATAGAAAATGAGTTTGTAATTTTGATTGCTGTTGTATTGATAATTATTGGTGAATTATCTAGGAGTAAGAGTTCTCTTGAAAATTGGGCGCATTTTGTGGGTGTTGGAATTATCGTATTATCTGATTCAATACTTATTAATGGGGAAGTTCTTGTATCTTGGTTACTTGTGTTATACCTAACTATTAGTTCTTGGAGAATAATGAATAAGGCATCAATTACACAGAATGTTAAAGATAGATTGGAAGGTAGTGCAGCTCTTTTTATATCTATTATTTTAACAATAATTTTAACTATAAATGATAGATTAGTTTTACCATTACCAGAAAATATTGAAACTGCTATTGATGGATTTAACATAGGATTGGTAGTTTTAGCATTTGCAATTTGGTTAGGTTTCCGCAGATATAAATCCCTTGAATTTGATATTGGAAACCTTTTCAGTTGGTGTATTGACAGTGGTAAGAAAAATATTCCTGTATATGATATGGAAAATGGAACTTGGTCAGTTGACACCACCGAACAAAAAGAAAATCTTTGGAGTGAAAATGGGTGGGGAAAAATAGGCCGTACCTCATTAATTGGGTCCTTATTACTACTTTCAATTTCAATTAGTGATGTTATTGTCAAATTAACTGGTAATGAAGTTTACTGGGTTTTGTTGATGACTTTGCCCTTAGGAATTTTACTGTGGGAACTTAGTGAGGAAGAGACTGTTTCTTCTAAAGAAAGGGCTATGGCAAGTTGGATACTAGTATTTATGGCAGTTCCGATCTCATTTGAATTAAATGATATAAAATGGAAATATGAAAACAATCATAATTTTGAAAGTGAATTGATTCAAATTGGTGATGTTTTTCTAAGTAATATTTTGTTTGATTTATTATTGATATTAGGGCCATTATTTGTGACATATTTATTAATTAGAAGAGGGCTTAAAATCGAAGGTGAAGAGGCATATAATACCGATAAATGGACTTATTTTGGTCTTTTAGCTTTAGCGCTCTTAGATACAAGTGGAGGATTAGGTTTTGTCATCCTCTACACTATTGTAATATTTAATGCAATAAAATATAGGCATTTTGCAGTTTTAACAATTGCTCCGTTCACCTTAATACTTATGGGAAATGCCATGGTTGGAGATGGGGATTTCATTGGTATGTTATTAAATTCAATAGACATAACAAATTATGATCCTAAAGAAATTACGATACTAGAGATGCCAAGATTTTCTTGTATAATTATGGCATTAACTGCATCTGTAGTGTTAGGAAAATCAATGATTGATCAACAAAAATCAAACTCTAAGTTGAGGGAAATGCCTACGGTTTCTGCAGGTGTGTGGTTAGCACTTGGAATGTGGGGGGTTCTTCCAAATGCTGCGTGGTTATTACTAATAATTACAATCGCTTTGACTTTGCAAAATTGGTTAAGTGGAAAATTGAATTTTATACCTTATGCCCCAATAGCAAGTGTGTGTTCACTACTTGTGGGTTTTACTCAAGATTCAAATTTTTCAGACTTTACGGGTTTTGAAATTCTTTCTTATAGTTTATTAGGAACGGGAGTTTTTAGTTTAATTTTACATTATTTGGCAAGATCAGGGTTGCTTTACAAATGGGCAAATAAACCAGAAGAAGGGGTTTCCGAAAATGCTACCCTTATTGGAGAAATAATAAGTCCTAATTTAGATTCTATTGAAGGTAGAGAAAAACTAATCATAAAATTACAATATTGGACTATGCTTAGTTTACTTTTGAGTTGGGATGCTTTGTTCGGTATTGGTACAATAATTGGTGCGGTATGGATTTCTTGGGAAATTCAAAAGAATGGGCAAAATGATTTACTATTATTAATGCCCGCATTACATGCTTTTGCTTTATGGAATTTTATCGAACAAATAGACGACACTAGATGGGAAAATTTACAAAATATTTTAGTTGGAATAATATTAATTGGAGAAGGTCTAGCATTCACTTATATTTCAAGTAAATCTGAAATTGCATGGAATTGGGAAAACTTTGAGTTTGATAATGAAAAAACATATTTTGATTGGTTAGATAGATTGGGGATTATGTCTATTCTTTACATCATTATTGGTATAATTTGGATTATGGAAACTGCAAATATGGATTCGTTGACTTGGGGTATAATTTCGATATATTTGGCTACAGTAGCAATTCAGGGTTTCCAAGAAGAAACTGATTCCGGTTGGAGAAGAAGTATTGGAGGATTTGGTTCAATATTGAGTTTATTTATTCTTTCATTCACTATTGATGGTGCATTATACCGTTCAATAACTTGGCTTGCATTAGGAATTGTTGCGTTTGGATTTGGTATGTTATATATGCAAAGATTCGGTGATCAAACAGAAGTATTTGTTGAGAAAGTAACTGAAGAAGAGGAAGAGGTTGTTGAAGAAGTAACTGAAGAAAAGAAAGAGGTTGTTGAAGAAGTAACTGAAGAAAAGGAAGAGGTTGTTGAGGAAGACATTCCTGAACCGATTACTAAACAAGAAGATAATCTAGTTGAAACAAATGAAGGTTTCTTTTTCCGTTTGTCTCCTGAAATTATCAATAATATTCGAGTTTCACTAAAAAATACACCTCATGAAGGATTGAAACCAATTTTGGAATTTACTCCAAGTGGACAAATTGTATTAAATTTTGAGTGATATTTATGCAAATCTGACAATGATACCTACTAAAAGGCCCACTGGTCCAATGCAACAACCAGCACAAAGGCCGAGAGCTATAATAAGTACTGGCCCCCCGAAATATTCCCCATCTATTTGCTCTGAGATTACAAAAGTATCTTCCCAAAAATCATCATCTAGATTATTAATTGTTACTTCTCCTGTAGCATTTATGTTAATCGTTCCATTAATGAATTGGGGTCGATTTTGATTGTAACGCTCCCAATCAATATTTCCTATGTCAACTGTAGTAAAATCTTTACAATCATCTATTCCATCTTCAGCATTCCAATCTTTACATTTCTCTTCAAAAAATAATGTATTATTATTCTCATCTAAAATTGAAATTGAATTGATTGTTACTCCTTGTGCTGCACGCACATTATACCAAATATCAGTATCAAATTCAAAGGATTCATTTGTTGTATTTCCCTCACTAGAAAATACTATTGTATCATCAAGAAGTGGTTGAATCTTAGATACTTTTTTTGCTCCTATTTCATCCACCATTTCCAGTCTATCTCCAAATGATTTCCCCCCTACCCCCATAAAAACTAAGCCTATCACAAACACTACCACTCCAATTATCAAGAATACATTAGCAACTGTATTATTGCCAGAATCTTGGACGACTATTGTATTAACAGAGTGTGGATTTGTTGAACTTAACACATTCACTGGTGAACCTATTGTACCAACGGAAACCGTTGTAGGAGGAAGTACTTTTACGGGTTCATCTACAACTTCAGATTTAGTTTTTAAATCTGGAGATGGTGCTGAAAATGGTTTGTTGTCCATACATAGACCAAATCCAATTTGGTTAAACGTGTTTTGGTATTTATGGCGCCATCACAATATTACTTGAGTCGGAGTTTCCATTGATTTCTCCATCATATGCATCTATTACACATTGTACATCATCTCCTGGATTAGTACCTAAATCGAAACCATAGATGAGATAACCTGTTAAAGCATCTGTGGTCATTACTTCATTACCATTAACAAGCCAAACAAGGATTGATTCGTCGGGTGAAATGTCGGGATCGTTATAATCATAACTACACATATATTCATCATTAACATCATCATGCGTAAGTACCACATTGGTTACTGTGGGTGGTGAATTTAGTAACATTGTGGAATCCATACTAGGGGTGCCCTGGTCTATACCGTCATTACCCCAAACCATGCAATCAATCACATAAACCTCCCCTGGATGATGAGCATCAGTTACAGTATATGTTGGCCCAGTGGCTACAACAGCCCCATTTACCAACCATTCAATGGTTGATTGGTCATTTTGTGCATTATCTACATCATTAAAGGTATAAGTACAAGTTAGAGTTGTTTGTGTATATACTTGATTTGGAGTTATAGCAACACCATCTATTATCGGTGCAGTGTTTCTTAACAATGAGTTTGATAAAACTTCAGTACCTTGCACAAAATTATTCCACTGATCATAAGCCCTTGGGGTTACTTGACAAGTGACTGTTGAGCCTCCAGGAAACATGTGTTTCATATAATGAGGATACTCTCCAGGAGTTGTGCCCACTAAATTTCCATCTGCATACCACTCAATTTCTGAATTATCTGAGCCACCATTTGCATAAAAAAAGTCATATTCGCATTTATATTCCCCTTCATCTTGAACATAATTATTTCTATTATTATCAAATGATAATACTACATTAGTAACTTCGGGAGGTGGAATAGAAGATGCACAATTTTGATCATTATCACAGTCCGAATCATCACAATCTATATCTCCATCATTGTCATTATCAACATTATCATTACAAATTTCTACAGGTGGAGGTGGGGGGGGAGGTACTGGACAAGGAGATGTTTGGTCCGCACCTGTAAGCCAATCCACATCAGCTTGAGAAATTACTCCAAATGCTTCTAATTCAACTAAATCCCAATCTGTATTAATGAACTCTGGCCATGAATGGCCTGGATCTAATCCATCAAACATAAGGGTGTTTACACCTACTGCTCCACCATCATCAATAGCAATGAATGTTATCTCTCGATTAGTAGATAACGTGCATACATGATCTGTTGATATAGAGTCGGCCCACCTAAATACAGTTATTCCTGCTTCAAGAGGTATTGGAATAAAACCATTATAATCATAAATAGGATTAACAATGTTTTCCCCCATACTTGGATTGTCTAATAAAATATAATCGATAATCAAATCTCCATTATAATCTACCCCTAAAGTTGTAATGGTCCCATCGGCATCTGTTGCATTCCAAGCAAATCCCATATTCATTGAAAAAGTTCCGTCTCCATCAATACTTATGAAATCATCATCCACGATTGTGGGTCTAACTTTCACTAAGGGGGGGGAATTAATAATTAAATTAGACCCTGTATTTCCAATTTGGACAACTGTCCATCCATTTGAAGTACAAGCTTGGAAATTTGTATCTGCTTCAACATAATATAATCGTCCAAGTGTATTTGCATCACAAGTAGGTAAATCGTTGGCTGTGGCTACATAATATGTTGGCCAATCATCAAGAGATTCTCCGGGGGTTACTGGGTCCCCTTCATCAGTAACTATTGTTTCATTTCCTCCGAAACAACCAGCAAAGGCCATACTAATCATCATCAGGCATAATAATATTGG
>CAZMJH010000001.1:11225-20830 GCA_964566595.1 uncultured Candidatus Poseidoniales archaeon | reverse complement strand
TAATTGTTTTTTTGACAATTTGATCAAATTATGGTCAAGTAAATTTGCACGTCAACCATGGAGATGGACTTTTGGTGAACGATCAATAATTGGATATTTTCATCCTGAATTTAGAAGATCTAAAACATTCTTCAAAAATTTAGGTTTTGACGTTAAATCAAAGATTTGGCCAATAAATAGGGACATTAAATTGCCAATTGATTTTGAAGAAGAATAGGTATCAGTTTGATAACCCCCTATCCCGTGGGAGATTTAATGTTCGACGTAGCAGAGACATTAGAGCGGCTCCAAAATGACCGCCAGTTTTTAGCTACTGTTCTTGCAACAATATTCTTCTTAGCAATATTTCCCACATATTTTTTAATGGGTGGAAGTAATGAAAGTGGAGCAAGTAATGCTGCTGGACCATGGGTTGTGAATTTGGAATTTTCAGAAGCAATATCTGGTGAAGAAAGTGGATTTATAGATGATGGAAATACTGAAGATTATGAAATAGTAATACCTCCACTTGAAGATGCTACACTTTATGCAATTGTTTTCACATTATCTTTTGATGAAACCGATGAAAGTGGGCCAAACCCTGCTGCACAAGACCAATGTGATAGTATTTCTATTTCAATAGAAACATCAAATTTAAGTGGCTCTATAAGTGAAGAGAATTCGTTTTCTACTAGCGATTGTGGAGAACATTCCAATGTTGTTTATGTTTATTTAAAGAGTTTTGAAGCATGTGGAAATGCGGGAGAGTTTTGTGATTCAGGAAACTTTACTACAACAGATAATACAACTCAAGGAGAAGTAAATGAAATGTTATCAAATAATGGATTCGGACGAGGACTTATTACCGCATCAATTACTGTTGAAACTAATACTGGAAGTACCCCTGGGCCCAGTCCTGGACCATTACTAAGTAACAATGAAGATGGAGAAGATGTGACAATTACTTGGGGTGTTCTCTCTTATACCTCTACGATAACTCATGCAGATTCGTCTGTAGAAGAACCAATTAACTAATTTTGATTTAAAAATTCGTTAATATCTAAATTAGGACTAATAATTCTATTTACTTCTGATTTTATCCAAACTAAGTTTTCATCATCAATCGCTTCTGCCCGCATAACAAAAATTGGTTCTGTGTTTGATAATCTACAAAGACACCATCCTACAACCTTGCCCTCCTTTTCAAAATTAAATCTTACTCCATCAATAGTAGAATAATCTAATCCTTCTAATTTGACAGATTCGATTATCGATTGCATCAATGCATTTTTATCATCTGATTCAAAGTGTACTTTTGCTTCTCCAGTCGATGAATAAACAGGTAAAGTATTGATTAAATCACTAAATTTTCCATTAGGTTCTAAAATTCTTGAAATTAATTCTACAAGTCTAGCAGACACATATAATGCATCATCAAAACCTGGCCATCTATCATTGAAAAAAATATGACCACTCATTTCTCCAGCAAGTGGAACCTGTGGCCTTTCTCGTAATGCCTCTTTTTGAAATGAATGCCCCGTACGTAACATAAGTGGAATTCCCCCATTTTCAACAATTACATTTTCAACCGCCATTGAACATTTAACATCAAAAATTATTGTACGTTCTTCATCATTCATTCCATTCCTTTGTTTTAAAATATCAATTGCAAAAAGCGCCAACATCTTATCGGGATGGACAAAATTTCCTTGTTCATCAACTAAACCCACACGATCCCCATCTCCATCAATCCCGATGCCTATATCACAATGATTTTCACGAACTACGGTTGCCAAAGATTGCATATTTTCTACTCTTGTTGGATCGGGTGGATGATTAGGAAATGTATTGTCCCAATCACAAAATAATGGAGTGACATTAATCTTTAACCTTTCAAATAATTCAAGCATAGCAGGACCTGCTACTGCATTACCACAATCTATTGCAATATTCAAATCCCTAACTGGGGTAACAATATTTTCTATTACTGAATCAATATGCGAACCTAACATTTCAGTGGAAATAGTATTTCCTTCTCCGGATTTAAATTCAGATTGGAGAAAAACCTCCAATAATTCTTGAATAGAATCTCCAGCCATTGCAGCAGTACCTTTATTCATTTTAAATCCATTATATTCAGGGGGATTATGGGATGCTGTAATCATAACACCTCCATCAACATCTAACACATGTGTAGCATGATACATTGTACCTGTTGGAACTATGCCAATATCGTACACACAAACTCCTGATTCAACTAAACCATCTACGAATGCTAGATGTAATTCCGGACTGCTTTTTCTAATATCCCTTCCAACAACTAATGTGTTTAAATTAAGATAAGTTGCAAGTGATGCACCCAACCGATATGCAAACTTAGCATTAATTACATTTCCATAAATTCCCCGAATATCATACGCTTTGAAAACTGAACTAACCTGTTCGACGTCAAACTCATCAGGCCATTCAAGATGTCGGAGCATGACACGCCATCACACTTATTCTCTTTATTCAGTCGCCTGAACTACAATTTCTATTTTTGCACTTCTCGGCAAATTTCCTGCCTCAAAAGCCGCTCTGGCGGGAGGGATTTCCACTCCTTCAAGCCATTCAGTGTAAACTTCATTCATTAATCCAAAATCATCAATATCTCCCAATAAAACTTGCACAAAACATACATTATTTTTTGTTACACCTGCTGCATTCAATAAATCATCAATCTTTTGTAAACTTGCTTTTGTTTGTGATTGTACATCATCACCTGCTTCTGGTGCAATTTGACCAGCTAACCAGATCATTCCATTTGATTTAACGCCAGGTGAATATGGGCCATACGTTTTACCCCCCTCAACTTCAATTCGCTCTTTAGGCATGAAACTACGAGGGTCATTGATACCATAGAAATTGTGGCTAAGCATATCATCCGAATATTACTGGGGCAAACAATGGAGATTCTTAATGAGCAGATTGTTACTGCTTGGGTTTTAGAACACCCTGCACATTTTCAACTACTTGCTCCTTTCATTAGGAATGGTACTGAAGATGATTTGTTAATAATAACTACAAGGATTGAATGTCTAAATATGTTCAAACATTCTGAAAAATATCTTCCAAAACGTGAAGTGATATTTGTAGAAAGGCCTTTTGGAATTAAAAAAAACAAATTAAAGATATTAATCGGGGCTATAAAAAGAAGAACTAAAGTTAAGAATATATTGAAAATAAGACAAAAAATAAATCCTATTCAAAGAATTATTGTTATGGGGGCAAGTCTTGAATTGTTATCGGCAAAAGCTGCAAAAATCCCTCAACGAATTTACATTAGTGATACTGAAATACATCATTTGGCACATAAATTAGCACTAAAAAGTGCTACTGATGTAATTCTACCCAATTATTGGAGAGAAGATTTAGATAATAATTTCTTAAAAAAATGTTTAAACAAAAGAATAAATATAATTCGTCATAAAAAAATACATGCAGAAATGCGTAATTATTCTAAAAAATCATCATCAAACAATAAAGTAATGGCAAGGTGTTTGAAAGGTGGTGGTTCTCATGACAAAAATGAATTGATACCTATTACTGAAACATTAGAACTAATCAAAAAAGATGTTGATTTTTTTAATGAAGATGTAGAACATAAAAATCCGTGGAAATTTTGTGATATAATTTCAAATTATTCTGCAGTAATTACTCAAAGTACTACTTTCGCTGCTGAAGCTTCAATTCAAAATATCCCTACTCTTCTAATAAGTAAAGCCGAACGAGGATTCTTAACTGAATTAATTTCAAGAAAATTACCCTTAATTCAATGTAAATCACTCAATAGATTAAATGAAAAAATGAAATTATGGAATGATTTGTGGTGATTTTTTAGATAAAATAGAATACTTCAACTTACAAGCATCAACAAGATGAGACGTTTTGTAAAGCCTAATAATTCTGCATCAGCAGGAATTAGTGCTATGATTGTTTTTGTGGCATTAATCTTAGTAAGCGCCGTAATTTCAATTGTTATAGTTTCACTTGGCCAAGAAATATTTCAAGATTCGAATACAGATGCTAGTAAAACTGATAACATAATATATGGTAAAATATTTGTCATAAGTGCTGTAATATCTGCTATAGAATTAGATGGAAATAATGAGCCAATGCACGCAAACATCCTTGTTTCACTAGAGTTATCACCCGGGGCATCAACAGTGGATGATGATATGGTAAAGTGGGCTGTGCTTTGTCCAGTTGAAAATGGAAATGCTTTTGATGACAGATGGACAAATGAAGGAAACTTAGAAGCCGCAACAACTGCATCAGGAGATGGTGGTGACATTGGAGCAATAGACGAATTAAACGTTGGAACTACCTATATGATTAATATTAATTTACAACATACAACAGATGATGTTGGTTCAGATGGAACTATGGATTCAGGAGGATGTCCTCCAAATTATCTGGAAGTTCATACACTTATTTTTGCAGTCGGTGGAACAGGATCATATACCAGTTGGGATTTAAATTATGATGAATCATTAGACGTTGGTGAAGTATTAATTTGAGGTTGAGAATATGAAGAGAAAAAGAAGTTGTGATGAATCGGCAGTAGGAATCGGTGCAATGATTGTATTCATTGCTTCTGTATTACTTGCATGTATTATTCTTTTTTCAATGATACAAATGACTGAGAGACTTGTTCAAACTCCTGAAGAAACTCTTTTCGATTCAACAAGAGAAATTGCTGACAAAATAATTGTTCGTGAAATGTATGTATGGGATGAATATGATAATTATGGCATTCTATGGGAATTATCTCCAGGTAGTGAACCAAAGCAACCTGAAGATTTGTATTGGATTTTGCAATGTACTGACCCTAATGATAAATTTTGGTCATTTTGGGGTGATTTTACAACTGTTAACCTACAAGAATTTACAGGTCACGAATTTTTAAATTCTAAAGATAAAACAAATACTGGATTAAAAGCAGAATTTTTTGATAATCAAGGAATGGGTTTTACATCGCTCCCAGATCTCACAAATAGATTACCTGATCATGTTGAAGCAGGTATGAATGTAAATTATGGAAATGGAGGTGGTGCTTGGGCATCAACACTAGGAGGTAATATTCCATATACAGATGAATATTCTTTAAGAATGACAGGATATCTCAATATTCCTACAAGTGGAACTTATGGCTTTGAATTAAGTTCAGATGATGGGTCAAAATTATGGGTTGATGGCACATTAGTAATAGATCATGATGGAACACATGCATTTAGTGCACAAGCAGGGCAGATTGATTTAACATCAGGCCAAACATCAATTCAAATTGAATATTTTGAAAATACAGGAGTACAGGGATTAGAATTGCGTTGGCAACAACCAGGTCAGGCTTGGGATATAGTTCAAATCGGGCATCTTGATCATGATGATAATCAATATGATGCTAATAATAATGATGATTTTTTACAAGTTAATACATATATGCCAGGAATTCTTTATGAGATAGCTATAGATCAAAATAATGGGGATAGTGGTATTAATGATCCTAATGCACCTCTACCGGCAGAAACATGTGGACCTACCCAACTTCATCAAAATGGATTATATGGACATTTTTATTTCATTGTGGGTGGAGGTGGTGCAACCTCTCATGAAAGTTTCACGGTGCCTCATGCTACAGCAGGATCACGATTAGTATAATTACTCACCAAAACGTCTTGTACGTGTTTGATATGTTTGTAATGCTCTCAAAAACTCTCGTTTTGAAAATGATGGCCAATAAGTATCTACAAAAATAAATTCACTATATGCACTTTGCCACAATAAAAAATTAGAAATTCTTTCTTCACCACTTGTTCTAATAATTAAATCTGGATCTGGCATTCCTTTAGTATAAAGTCGATTACTTACTTCTTTTTCATCGATTTGATCTAAAGATATTTCTCCTGAAGCATACAAAGTTGCTATTTCTCTTATGGCTAATACTATCTCTTCACGGCTTCCATAAGCTAAACAAATAGTAAAAATAAAATTTTCATATCCTGCAGTAGATTTTTCAGCGTGCTCAATAGAATCAATTACTTTCTTGGGAAGTAATTCTCTTCGACCAATTACAGAAACACGCACACCATTATCATGTATTCTTTTATCTGCAACAAGTTCATCTAAACCCATTACATATAAATCAAATAATTCATCTAATTCTTGTTCACTACGGCTTGTTAAATTTTCAGTTGAAAGTGCATATACTGTAAGATATTTAATGTTAAATTCTAATGTCCAATCCATTACATCTTCTAATTTTTCTTTGCCAAGTTTGTGACCCAAAGCGACAGGAATTAATTTTTGAAAAGCATGGCGTCTATTTCCATCCATAATACAAGCAACATGTTCAGGCAATTTTCCCTTTCTAATTTCACGATTTAATTTACGATCAACAGCATTACCAAGGGCTTCACCTAACCTATCTGTAAAGCCAGCCATTAACCCGCCGAGACATACTTTCGCTATTAGGACTCGCCCCAATAGATTCTTTATTCAAATTATCAATATGGAGGTAAACTAGTTTTTCTGTAAATCCTCATACCCATAAAATAAATAACAACCCCCACGCCTAATATTGCTGTTTTTAATCCAATATTAATTCCTGGCCAAAGTAATGCAATCATAGCACTGCTAAGCAACATCCCCAAAGCAGAACCTGAAATTATCCGATAAGTGAATAAATCTCTTTGAATATCTTTTACATTTTTTATCCATGTTTTATCATATGATTTTTTAGATGCTTTTGCTAAAAAAAATCTCATTAATTCAACGTCATACCTCCAAATTTGCATACCTCCCAAATTACCATCTAAAGCAAATTTAGAATACCATTTTTGAGGTGCTGTTTTACACCATGATTCAAAAAAAACTCTACGTAAATATTTACTTGAGTCAGAACCTGAAACAGATGATAACTTATCAATATCAACATACATGCTTGCAACATCTCGTAAACAAGAAAAACGATTAGTGTCTGTAATTAATTTTCCTAGTTCTTGATATCCTAAATGTAACAAATCTAAACAAACCGTTCCATCAGTCATTAACCAATCATCACACGTAAGATTCCCAAGAGATCTTATTGAATCAGTATGCTTAGAATATGGTACCCTCCATAACGTTCCTGAAGAAGTAATTGTTTCAAGTCGTTTTAATCTAGAATTCCATTCTGTTGCCATTCTTGGAGCTAAGGTTTCCAACATGATTGTATGAAATTCTCCTAATTTTTTCCCCATTTCAGAAAATGTGGCCGGTGATTCACTTTTCCATTCAAATGATGTTGTTTTCTCTTTAAGTCTAAACACCATTACATCAAAACCTTTCCACTGGATGCCTGCTATAGGTATTAAAAAATCAGAATTATCACCTATTTCTGACCATTTTCTACGCCAGGATTTAATTGGAATATTATGAAACACACCCTCTAATGATTTTTTAGGATTTGATAAAAGAATTTTAACTCCTTTATTAGTTTCATTTATTTCGATTTTATCAAAGGTTTCTGAATCTTCTAAATCTCCCCACAATTCAAATTCTTTAAGATTATTTATTTGATTTAAAATTTGATTGAAAGTTTCGATTTTATCGAAATTTTCAATATTTAACATATCTAAAGTACCAAATGCTGTATGAATATTATAATGTTCAAACATACCAATATTTTCCTGTTGTGTGAATTCTGTAGTAATCCCAATTGGAAACCACGGTTTGGAGGAAAATCGTTCCACAAACGTTCGTAAAAAGTTGTTATCCTTGAAGACTTCCACACAGGACGTAGTCCTGTGCACCTTGTACGTCGGGTTCAATAATGAAATCCTTGTGGGAGTGACGGTTGCAACATGAATTCTAGACAGGTACTGGATGAAGAATTTACTTCAATTAAATCTGTAGGAACACTAATGATGCTTACAATTTTGATGTTTTCTGTATTTCCAAACATGATTGCAGATATTGCTACTGCACAAGAATCTGAAGGAAATGCTCCAGAAGATATTTGGAGTTTGGCTTATGTTAATCAAATCCATCCATGGGGAGGAAATGACAGAATACAATTTATTCAATATCATGATTATTTTACGATGAGAGATAGAATGATGGAACTCACAGAAAAAACCAACAATCGTTTAGGATATTCTATTATGGAATTTCATGAAGGGTTAAATGGTGGTATTAACAAAAGAGGACAAGAAACTACAGCAGACTCTTATG
Organism: uncultured Candidatus Poseidoniales archaeon; assembly: GCA_964566595.1. Lineage (GTDB taxonomy): Archaea > Thermoplasmatota > Poseidoniia > Poseidoniales > Poseidoniaceae > MGIIa-I. Next base: position 12,598 of record CAZMJH010000001.1, on the reverse strand, counting down.
AAGGTTGGTTTTACAATCACGCATCTCCTTGGGTAAAAATTACTGGCGGTGGTGAAGAACACAATGGTGTTGATGGTGGAGAATGTAACCAATTTGTAGGTGATTGTGGAAATTATGCAGATATTCCAGATATTCAACTTGTAGGTAATCACCATGCTAGAGAATGGATGTCTTACGAAGTTCCAATGATGTTTTTAGAAACTGTAGCACATTATTATGGGTCTGCAGGAATTGATAATGATGGTGACGGATTAATTGATGAAGATCCATTTGGAGATATGGATGGAGATGGAAGTTTAGATGATGATGGAGATTGTTTGAGTTTGAGTAACGAGTCTCAAGATAGTAATGGAGATGGAGAAGCTTGTGGACCCGGTGATCTTGGTGTTGATGAAGATTTTTCTGAAGAATGGATTACAAATCTAGTAGATACTCGTGAAATATATCTTATTCCGATGCTTAACGTTGATGGAAACAGGTATGATAGAGAAGTATACTGTGGTGAAGATGCTTGGAATTGTGAAAGTGCTGGATGGCGGAAAAACCTTAGAGACAATACAGTAACTGGTGTAACTCCACTTCCAGATATAGATGAAGAAGTAGATCCCTCATGTGATGGTGTGGATTTAAACAGAAATTATCAATTCGAATGGGGTGCACCTCTTGGTGCAACTGGCCCATTATTTCCTGGTATGTGTTATGCAAGTGGTGCAAACAATGATGTTTACAATGGACCAGTAGATGATACCGACAATGATGAAGATGGTCAAATTAACGAAGATCATGTTGATGGTAAAGACGATGATGCAGATGGATTAACTGATGAGGATTGGTGGGGAGGAAATTCTGAACCAGAAACCAAATTTATCCAAGACCTTACTGAAATGAATGATGATGATGGAAATGGTGCATCTGATTTTGCTGCTACATTAACTTGGCATTCATACTCTGAATTAGTTCTATACCCTTGGGGTCACTGTACTGGTTGTGAAACTGATGATCATCTTGAATTAATTTATCATGGAGATAAAATGGCTGAGATGACTACCTATGAGAATATGCAATCTTCTGATCTTTATCCAACAACTGGAGATTACTGTGATTGGCACTACGGAGTTCATGATTCATATTGTTACACTATTGAAATAGGCACTGCATTTCATCAACAGCCAGAAGATATCAATCATATCGCTGTTAGAAATCTTGGTATTCCCTTCTACATGGTTGAAATTGCAGATGATCCAAGAGAAAGAGCACGTATAGGTCTTGAAGAAGCTGATAAATCTCAATGGATTGTTGCTCCTGATAATTTGACTATTCCCGAAGTTGGAGCTGTACCAATCACAATGTGTGTTGATCCTATTTTCCCTTGG
>CAZMJH010000001.1:1221-11215 GCA_964566595.1 uncultured Candidatus Poseidoniales archaeon | reverse complement strand
ATACGGCGGTTGGAAAAATGTTGGTAATGCTTATTCAAATGAAACATATTCACATGTGATGTGGAGACTTGTAAAACCAAGTCGTGCACAATCTGAATTTGGACCAAGTGAATGGGTTGGTGAAGAATGGTCTATGACTGGCTTCAACGAAACCGGAGAAAATTGTACATTAACAAATATGGATGAGGGAATACTAATTGCCGCTAATCTTCCTATTCCTGACGACACTTCTGGTAAATTACATTACAAATCTATGTTAGGGACTAGGTCAGGTACATTCCCATTCGCATATCCTGCTCCAATGGGTACATATCATGTCATAGACATCCCATATAGAGCTCCATTTGGAAGTGCCATGCTGTCTTTTATGTTATTTGCAGTTGTTGCAGGAGCAGTTTGGGGAGGATTAGGAAAATGTCTACATCTAATATTAGGTGTAGAGAAAGAAACTGTCAAGTGGAACAAAGATGATCCAGTGAAAGGGTGATTAAATGGGACAATCTGATGAATTTAGTGGCCGTGTGGGTTTGATTTTTGCAACAATTGGTGCAGCAATTGGAACTGGAAACATTTGGCGTTTCCCACGCATGGTTGGTGCAAATGGTGGAGGAAGTTTCCTAATTCCTTGGCTGATTTTTCTATTCTTATGGTCAATTCCATTAGTTATTGCTGAATTTGCTTTAGGTAAACGTAGTAGAACCGGAACAGTAGGTACTTTCAGAATTTTTGCTGGTAAAAATTTCGCATGGATGGGGCTTTGGACCGCTTGGATTTCAACAGCAATAGGTTTCTACTATGCTATAGTTGCAGGATGGTGTCTAAAATATTTCACCATGGGTGCAACTGGTGGATTAAGTGATGGAACAGATTTTATTGGTGAATGGAATACATTCTTAGGAAGTGCTGGACAAGTTATATTATTTCAATTCATAATTGTAGTAGTTTCTGTAGCTGCAATTTGGAAAGGTGCTAAAGCAATTGAAAAAACAAATGTATGGATGATGTCAAGTCTTTTTGTATTATTATTCCTTGTATTATTTCTTTCACTCTGGATGGATATGAAGGATGGAACTCTTGATGGATTTACATTTATGTTCACTGTAGATCCTGAATATTTAGCAGATCCAAAAACATGGATTAATGGTTTATCTCAATCAGCATGGTCTTGTTCAGCAGGAATGGGTATGGCTATTACATACGCTGTTTATATGCGTAAAGACGAAGATACAGTATTGAATGCTGCAACAATGGGATTAGCAAATAATAGCATTTCAATTATTGCAGGTCTTGCAGTATTATCTGCTATATTTGCAGTTTCTGCAGATCCTCTTTCAGTGGTTACTGGAGGTTCTTCTGCAATTACCTTCCTTGCACTACCTGAAGTATTTGCTCAAGCACCAGGAGGTGCTACTGGAGCGTTAATCATGGTTTCAATGTTCTTCTTAGCACTAACTTTTGCTGCGCTTACAAGTATGATTTCAACTATTGAAATGTGTGTACGTAATTTTGTAGATCATGGATTTAGTAGGGATAAAGCTGTAGGTGCTACTGCTATTGCTATTTTCATACTTGGACTTCCAAGTGCAGTGATTGCAATAAAAACTGATGCTGCTAGTGGAGTAATGTACCCTGAATTCCTTGAAGTGCAAGATCACATTTGGGGATATGGATTGATGTTTAGTGGACTATTCATTGCATATTCAATCTGGAAATATGGATGGAAAATCTGGAAAGAAAAGGTTGATGCTGGAAAAGCAGACAATGATTTTAGAGGCTATATCGAACATGGAGTTCCAGCGTTTAGAGATGAATTCATTAACACAGGTGATAATGATCTATGGGTTGGAAAATGGTGGGATGCAATAATGTATATTGGATTCCCATTAATGTTTTCTGTACTTATTTTATCTTACTTCTCTGATTTAATCTTCAGTTTTGATCCCTGGTATTCAGCATTTAATCCCGCAGATCCACATGGTGCTGGAATTATCTTTGCATTCTGGGGTGTTGTTGGTGTTACGTTCTTCTTTTTCAATAAGAAATTAACAAGTTACCCATTATACAGAAATGTTCCAGAAGGTGCTGAAGTTGACATTTCAACTCTACCTGGTGGAAATGATGAAAATATTTTCCTTTTGGGAGAAGATGGAACAGACCAAATTTTTGATGCGGAACTTGTTGAATAGTCAAAATATCACCTTTCAAACTATTTTCAAGTGGATTATTTGATAGTCTAGTTTCAAACGGTTGACTCGTATGTTCAAGTCTCCGCGCGGAACTCGCGACTTCTATCCTGAAGAAATGAGGTTGAGAAATTGGTTATTTGGACACTTTAAAGCAGCAGCTAATTCCTTTGGATTTGAAGAATATGATGCACCCATATTAGAAACTGAAGAACTCTATATTCGAAAGCAAGGTGAGGAAATAACTCAACAATTATACAATTTTGAAGATAAAGGTGGAAGGAAAGTAACTCTAAGGCCTGAGATGACTCCTTCTTTAGCAAGAATGGTACTTGCAAAGGCAAATACTCTACCAATGCCACTCAAATGGTATTCAATACCGCAATGTTGGAGATATGAACGTATGCAAAGAGGTCGCCTACGTGAACACTATCAATGGAATATGGATATTTGGGGATCTAGTGGTGCAGAAGCAGAAGTAGAATTATTATGTGCAATGGTAAATTTCTTTGAACGTATTGGAGTTAATTCTTCTCAAGTAGGTATTCGAATAAATAATCGTAAATTACTACAAAATGTATTGGAATCTGCAGGAATTAGCAGAGAACAATTTGCTCCAGTATGTATTGTAATTGACAAAATGGATAAAATACCTCAAGATGTATTAAATGAACAATTGACAGCATTAGGATTAAATTCTGATACTATTGAATTGATTAAATCAACACTTGCATTAAGAGATCTTAAATCATTAAATGAAACATTAGGTGATGATAATCCCGCAGTAAATGAGTTAAATCAAATATGGTCTTTAGCAGAAAGTTATGGAATTACTGAATGGTTAGAATTTGATGCTTCAATAGTTAGAGGCTTAGCTTACTATACTGGTACTGTGTTTGAAGCATTTGATAGAAGTGGCACACTAAGAGCAATTTGTGGTGGTGGAAGATATGACACACTACTTTCCACATTTGGTGGTGCTGATATTCCTGCTTGTGGATTTGGATTTGGAGATGTTGTAATTATGGAATTATTATCTGATCTAAATCTAATTCCTGATTTACCTTCAGGAATTGATGATATCGTATTTGCATTCAATAAAGATTTACGAGATGCTGCTATGCAAGTAGCTAGTAAACTTAGATCTAATGGAAGATGTGTTGATTTGGTTTTAGAAGAACGTAAAATGAAATGGGTTTTCAAACATGCTGAACGCTCTCAAGCAAAAACACTAGTCCTTGTAACTCCTGATGAATGGGAACAAGGTAAAGTTCGGATCAAAGATTTAGTTACAAAGACTGAAATTGATGTAAATTATAACGAATTATAATCCTCTTCAACAAATTCTATTTTTCATGTAATATCCATTCACCATTAGAATCCGGTTTACGGTACCAATCATTTCCCATATGAGAAATCCATTCTCTTCCATCGTGTATTGCTCCAGTCATTAATCTGCTTGGAGGGTCATTTGAAAATGGTTCATTTGTATTCTGATAATTAGATTGTTTGGACAACTTAACTGGGAATCTACTCAATGTACTAAATTCTTCTTCTTTTTTATGGATTTGTGTTTCAGTATGAATAAATTGAGGATCCTTGAATATCGGAGTGAATTCTTTAGATGAAACAACCATTGATTGTAACAAACCATCACGAAGTGATTTGAAATCTCTTTCAAGAACAGATTTATTATTCGTTAATTTAGTGTGTAATGAATAAGATATTGATAATTGTAATTTACCATGTAAATTTTTATCCGTGTCAAAATCACTAATTCCATCTAAAAATTCTGACAAATTAGGTAGAGTCATCATATCATTAGCTTGCCCTAAATCTTTGATTATTGAATCTAAAAGTGGTTTTCCAAGTTTCTTTCTCTTGTTCTTTTCCTTTCTAAATCCCATGTAAATCATATTTACTTCAATTTTACTTTTATCCCTCATAACGATGAGATAAATATACCAACCTAGTAAACCAAGAGAAACGAGTAAGAGAACTATTCCTGAAATCAGAAGACCATCTTCTCCTTGCGCTCCAAAAACGATAAGAAATATGCTCCCAATTAAAAGAAATGCGAAACTAGAGAATATTAACTGAAGTTTAGAAGGAGAAACCCAGAATCCATACCTAGTTCCTCGTTTAAAACCCCCTCCAATTTGTTCCCATCCATCTTTACTTTCAATTAAAGAAGGACCTTCACTAATCTTAGTATCAAAACCAAGATTTTCAATTGTACGTTTTAACATTTCATGTGTTAAAACAAGGGGTTGAGAATCATTGATAACTAAAACAGGGGTTTCTCCGAAAAGAGAATTTCTTAACATGTCATAGCGATTAATGTTTAAATCCGTTTGGGAACCTAATCCATAATCCCCAGAATATTCACTTTTTGTTGAAAAATTAAGAGAATAACGCCAAGCAAATAAACCAAGAGAGATACTATAACAAGGAATCCACACACCCATGAAATCTTCCAAATCAATAGCCATAAACACGATACCAGTAATTAAAAAGGCTATGGCCCAAGTTAAAATTGATTTTTTCTTTTGTAATTCATTCGACATAGTGATTCTTATCACTAGTCAATCTATAATCCTTTCAAAGGAAAATAATTCCTTATTCTTCCTTCCTTTTGGGAATCAAAACTATTGCTGCAGCCATCATAGATGTTAACATCAATGCTGTTGTGAAACCAGGAGTATCTTCTGAATTAGAATTTCCTTCACCATCTTCACCATCTTCACCTTCTCCAGGTAGTGGCATATCTATTTCAAGAATTGGAAGTACTACATTTGAATTACAACCATTACATCCATCTCCTTGAGAATTTGTATCTCTTTCACTATCTGGATGTGCATAATAAATGTAAATTTCAGCTGAACAATCAAAGAGAGTTCCACAACCCAATCCCGTATTATCGGCTTCAACTTCATATTCAATTTGAATTTCGATATTATCTTGATTTTTCTTCCATTCAGTCATATTTTCAGCTACAGGAAATTCCCAATTAACTGTTTCTTGACCTTCACCGCCAGTCAAAAATGTATCACTTGCCACCGGTAAGCCACCTTTCTTAAATGTCAATGTAAGATCTTTACAAGGATTATTAGAACAATCAACTCCTGTATTTCCCCAAGTTTCTATGTATATTGTACCTCGAATAGTTTTGTCAAGTTCCAATACCATATCTTTAGCAAGCATTGGTTCCATTCGAAAACTTATATCAATTGAAATTCTTCCATTATCTGCTTGTTTGTGACCATACCCTTTCTGTGAACTACCTTGTTCAGAAGTATTTCCGTCAAACAAAAAATGTCCATGACCTCTATCCATTGCTTCACTACCAAACATCCAAAATGTAGTATTATTAGCTGAAGGTTGGCGGTCATCATTTGCACCTTGCATGGTACTAACTTCATCAACTATTGGTGTTCCTTGAACTGGCGTAATAAGCATCGCCACAAGCAAAATTGCAATCACAGATACGCGTCGCATAAATAATGCGTAGACGGACATTAATATTGAGGGTTGCGATTAATCGAATTTTTGAAAACCTATGTTTTGATTATTCGAATTTTGCCTAGTTAACTTGAGTGCTTCGCCTAATTTATCTGGGGGTAATTGTGCTTTATTGATAGCATCTCCACCAACTCCAGTAATAATTGCCATGACTTTGATAGTATCTCCAAAGGAAGGATCTTGTCGGGCTCCCATTATTACGTTCGCTTCTTCACTAACTTGAGATGTCATCATTTCAACAACTTGATTGGCCGCTTCAAGAGTCATGTAAGGCCCACCGGTAACATGGATTAGTACGCCTGTTGCTTCCTTTGTATCAATATCCAATAATGGATGGTTCAATGCCTCATGAACCACTTCTTGTGGACCTCTATCTGATTCACCATAAAGCATCATAGTAACTCCTCCATTTGAAACAATAGAACGTACATCAGTGAAATCAAGATTAATTAAACTTGGAAGAGTAATTGTTTCTACAATTCCTTTAACTATCTCTGCAATTAATTGGTCTAAAATACTGAATGCTTCTTCTAATGGTAAATTTGGACAAAAATGAAGTAATCGATTATTATCAAGTACAAGTACTGCATCTACAACTCTTCTTAATGATTCTAGTCCTTCTAATGCACGCATCATTCTTTGACGGCGTTCCACATGAAATGGGGTTGTTACAATTGCAACTACTACTGCTCCTGATGCTTTTGCTTCCTCTGCAACAACGGGGGCTAAACCAGTACCTGTTCCTCCTCCCATTCCTGCTGTGACGAATACTAAATCTGCTGAGCCAACTATTCTTTTAATTACATCTCGACCTGCTTCTGCACATCTTCTTCCTGTAGATGGATCTCCTCCAGCACCAAGACCCCTTGTTATATGTCGACCAATCAAAAGTTTCTGCATTGCTCTTGTATTATCCAAATGTTGTTTATCTGTATTAATCGCTACAGTTACAGCTCCTTCAACACCAAGATGTGTAATTCTATTGAGTGTATTATTACCACTTCCTCCACAACCAACTACTAAGATACGTGGATTTGGAACTCCAAAACCGGACATTTCTTCATCAAGTAACGCGGTTCCACCTTTTTGTGTTTCGACATCCTTGCGTAATTCATCAACTAAGTTACTGTAAGAGTGGCCTAATCCTGCGTTGGAGGCTCCGCTATCTTCGTTGGTCATGGTCGAGTCCCATCCTCTGGGAAGTACTTGGTTGTTTTACCCCTCTTAACCGTTGACCTTATTGAAAGTCTCGCGAAGCGATTTTAAGGGTAGTTGTTAATCACCGAAATTTATCTTTAAAAAATTTTATTACTCACGGGTTTTCAATGATTTACTTGCAATAAATAATGCAAATAATGCAAATAACATATTGAAAATGAATGCCGTTTGAATTCCACTATCACTTAATCCCCATCCTCTTATCATGATAGAACGAAATCCTTCAGCAGTCCAAGTTGTTGGTAATGCCCACGAAACTGGTTGTATCCAGCTTGGAAGCGCTTCGACTGGCCACAAAATTCCAGATAAAAGTAAGACTGGGAACAGTACGGGCATATTCATCTGTACAGCTTGAAATTCAGACTTTGCTTTACTGGATACAAACAAACCAAAACACATTGCTGCCCAGCCAAGTAATAATCCTAAAGCAAATAATAAAAACACATTACCTTCTATTGTAATATCAAACCCAAATCTTGCAATTAAAATCACTACAGATACTTGCCCGACCAATATCGTAGTGAATGCAGCAAGATGGCCTAACAGAACTTCACTAGGTGTTGTTCCAGTTGCAAAAATTCTATCTAAAGTTCCATCATATCTCTCTCCTACAAATGCCATTGTGGTTAATATTAAACTAAACATGAAACATACCAAAGTCATGATTCCTGGAGCTAAGAAATCAATGAATGCAGGGTCCTTTTGCCCATATACTGGTTCTGAAACTTCTAAGGGCAAACTAGAGCCTTGACTTGCCATAACTGATGTCATAGCATTACGCACTTCAACAAAAATTGTATTCGAAACCTGTTGATTAGAATTATCAAGTAATATTTCCAAAGTGCCATTAGATGTTATGACTAAAGAACCCCATAAATTTCCATTCTCTATGTCTTTTCTAGCAGATTCTAAATTTTCATATTCAGTATGAACATTTACTGCATCCCCTTCTTCAAGATATTCAATAATCAAGGTTCCAGTCTCTCCTGAATTTTCATTAATTATTGCAAAATCTAAATCTGCAGGTGCTTGCCCAATTGCAATACCAAATAGTAAAATTTGAATTGCTGGCATTATAATGATAAATCCAAACATTCGTTTATCTCTTCTCAAACTAGAAAACTTTCTTGCTGCAATAGCATAAACTCTCTGGAAATTCATGACTCACCCTCCTCAGTTTTTTTCTGTCTTTTACACAAATGCAGAAATGTTTCTTCTAGAGAAGTATGGCCATACTCTTGAGTTAAGTTAGATGGAGAATCTTGGGCAAGTAATTTTCCTTGTCGCATTAATCCAACTCTGCCTGCCATACCTGCTTCATCAATGTAATGAGTAGTGAGAATAATTGTAACTCCAGAATTAGCAATTTCTACTAAATGTTCCCATATTTTAGCCCTAAGTTCAGGATCAACACCTACTGTTGGTTCATCTAATATCAGTAACTTTGGTTCATGCAATAATGCAACTGCAAGAGAGACTCTTCTCATTTGTCCTCCTGAAAGATTTCCAACGGTTCTACTAGATTCGGGTAAATCAAGAAATTCAATTAACCAATCCATTCTTTCAATTATTTTTTCTTGGCTCATTCCATGTAATCTTCCATGAAATCTTAAAGTTTCAGCAATTGAAAGATCAGGATAAAGTGCAATTTCTTGAGGAGCATAACCTACAGCACTGCCGGGAATCTTTGACCCTTTTTCTCCGGGGAAAGATCCAAGGACATTGATTTGTCCATTTTCAGGAATTAATCTTCCAAGAATAACTTTGAGTAACGTGGTTTTTCCACAACCAGATGGACCCAATAATCCATAGATACTTCCTTCTTCAACATCCATGTCAAAGCCCTCTAAAACCTTGATTTTCCCATATCCCCTGACTAAACCAGAGATAGAGATGGCTGATTGAATACTCATGAAGGTCACTTACAAAAGCGGGTTTGTAAATATGGTAGTAAAGGAGTGTTAACGCGAAATCGGTAAATACATCATGAAGGTGCAATGTAACTACCTCGCTTAGCTCAGTTGGTAGAGCACCTGACTGTAGACGGAAAAATAGCATGACTATCGGTAGTCATCAGGGGGTCCCCGGTTCAAGTCCGGGAGCGAGGACCAAAATTCACAAAAGTTCTTGTTCAATCCTAAACAGAGGTTTTATGGTTGAAATGGGTAACAGTGAAATCGATGCGCCATTCTCTTAAAACATGTTCCGGATTTTTGGTATTGTTAATGGTTATATCTTCACTCGCTCCATTAGCACCAATAATTAGAGATACTCCTATAGGTGAAATGATTAGTGAAATCCTACCAAATTCAGAAGGAAATGATGATTGGGAACAATTGAACGATATCCAGCGGAAGGCACTAGTCGACCTATCGAGGAATTCAAGTTCACAAAATTATTTCTTCAAGAGTGCTGGGGGTTCATCGATGGATCAGGCATGGGGAATCGATATTGACTTACGCGGCAATGCTTACGTCACCGGAAGCTTCCAAGGAACATCTACATTTGGAGACAGAAGCATTGTGAGTAGCGGATCTCAAGACATCTTCGTGGCCAAGTTGAGCAGTAGCGGTTCGTGGGTGTGGGCGGTAAGTGCTGGAGGAGGGGGGCAGGATTACGGATATTCGATTGCTGTTGACTCAAACGGTAATTCATTCGTCACTGGGACATTCGCACTGATAGCGACCTTTGGAATCACCAACCTCACTACCTATGGTTCCAACGACATATTTGTGGCCAAGATAAGCAGCGATGGGTCGTGGTTGTGGGCAGTTCAGGCGGGAAGCTCCTCTTATGATAGTGGAAATGGAATCACCGCCGATTCAAGCGGCAACGCCTACGTCACTGGTCAAATATCGTATGGAACGGTCACATTCGGCAACATCAACTTCAGTCATAATTTCTCTAGCATTGGCAATTATGACGTATTCGTGGCCAAGTTGGACTCCAGCGGGTCGTGGTTGTGGGCAGTCAAGGCTGGAGGATCGGGACGAGATCAAGGGAAAGCGATAACCGTCGACTCTGGCGGTAGTTCATACGTGACTGGATACTTCCGTGAGAACGCAACCTTC
>CAZMJH010000001.1:0-1211 GCA_964566595.1 uncultured Candidatus Poseidoniales archaeon | reverse complement strand
ATGCACACCTAACTGCATCCACCCGCCCCATCGCCACCTTCCCCAGCACCCAGATTATCTCCAGCATTGGGAACAGTGACATCTTTGTGGCCAAGTTGGACCACAGCGGCTCATGGATGTGGGCTGTTTCGGCCGGCGGAACTGCTGATAATAGCGGCAACGCCATTGCAATCGACTCAAATGGTAGTGCATACATCACAGGTGTCTTTCAAGGAACAGCGACCTTCGGCAGCAGTAGCATAACCGGAATTGGTGCTATGGACATCTTCGTTGCTAAGTTGAGTAGTAGCGGCTCATGGTTGTGGGTCGTCAAGGCTGGGGGAACATCAGACGACATAGGAGAGGGGATTACGGTCGACCTCAGCGGCGACATCTATGTCATTGGGTCATTCACATTAACGGCGAGTTTCGATGATAACAGCATCACTAGTGGTGGCTTGAATGATATCTTCGTAGGCAAGTTAAGCAACAATGGATCATGGTCTTGGGTGATTAAGGCTGAAGGTGCACATACTGATTTGGGGAAATCGATCACCGTCGATTCAAATGGCAACGTGTACTTCTGCGGAAACTTCTACTCTGGAACAGAAACCTTTGGAAGCATCAGCCTCACGAACCTTGGTTCCTTTGACATCGTGGTAGGTAGGTTGGACGATAGTGTTGATGTCGTAAATCAATACCAACTCTCAGTTGAAACAGGTGCAGGAGGAACATCATCGGATTGGGGGCGTGGGATATCTATCGACTCGAACGGCAATGCATACATCACAGGGTACTTCGTAGAAACCGGGACCTTTGGTAGCATTGTCCTCACAAGTAGCGGATATCAAGATATCTTTGTGGCCAAGTTGGACTCCAGTGGTTCATGGTTGTGGGCAATTAAAGCCGGAGGGACGGAAACCGATGAAGGGTATGCGATAACCACCGACTCTGGCGGTAATTCATACGTCACTGGATACTTCCGTGGGACCGCAACCTTCGGCAGCATTGACCTCACAAGCAACGGATATCAAGACCTCTTCGTGGCCAAAGTGGATAGCAGCGGCTCATGGTTGTGGGCAGTCAAGGTCGGTGGGACTTCCGCTGATTTAGGATATTCCATCGCCATGATTCCCGGGGGCCTCGGAGACGCAGCATACGTGACCGGGTACTTCAAGGGGACAGCGAACTTCGGCAGCACCAACCTCGTCAGCAGTGGTGCTCATGAAATA